>JALYNA010000289.1 GCA_030773455.1 Actinomycetota bacterium | reverse complement strand
GCCACTGCGGGACCTGCTCGCGGACCATCTGCCGCAGACATTCGCCGAGCTGCGCGTCCCGTTCCAATGCGTCGCGGCCAGCATCGAGCGGGCGGCCGAGCAGTGGTTCACCGACGGCGCGCTGATCAACGCGGTGCTCGCTTCCTGCGCGGTCCCAGGGTTGCTGCCGCCGGTGGAGCTCGATGGCGAGCACTACCTGGACGGGGGGCTGGTGCACAGCATCCCGGTCGGCCGGGCGGTCTGGCTCGGTGCCGACAGGATCTACGTGCTGCACGTCGGGCGGATCGACCGTCCGCTGCGTCCGCCGTCCAGGCCGTGGGAGGTCGCCCTGGTCGCCTTCGAGATCGCCCGGCGACATCGGTTCGCCGCCGACCTGGCCGCGCTGCCACCCGGCGTCACGGTGCACGTGCTGCCCTCGGGTGAGCAGGCATCGCCTGCGGCCGGTGACCTGCGGAACCTGCGCTACCGGGACTTCTCCGGCGTGCCCGAACGGATCGACCGGGCTTACGTCACGGCGCGCGACTACCTGCAGCGGTCCGGCGCGTCCGAGGGCGGGGCGGCCTGAGGTGCTGCCACCCCGCCGCGTACGCCGGCTCTCCGGTCTGCTGCTCCTCGGTGCGCTGGTGGCCGCGGTCACCCTCCTGCCGGCGCTCGTGGTCGTGGCGGCCGTCGTCTCGGTGTGGCTGCCGGGGCGCTGGCGCGCGCTGCGGCTCCTGTGCTTCGTACTGGTCTACCTGGCGCTGGAGGTGGCCGGTCTCGCGGTCGCAGCGGTGCTGTGGGCGCTCAGCGGCTTCGGTCGCCGGTTGGACGCCCCGGCGTGCCGGGCGGCCCACTACACCACGCTGCGCCTGCTGCTCGACGTGCTCATGCGGGCGGCGCGACGGCTGTTCGCGCTGCGGGTGGTCACCGACGGCGCGTCCTGGTCGCCGCTGGACGACGGGCAGCCCGGCTCGACGAACGCCATGGTGGTGCTCTCCCGGCACGCCGGTCCGGGGGACTCCTTCCTGCTCGTCCACACGCTCATGAACCGTGACCATCTGCGCCAGCCGCGGATCGTCCTCAAGGACGTGCTGCAGCTGGATCCGCTCATCGAGGTCTATCTCAACCGGCTGCCCAACCACTTCGTCACGGCAGACCCGGTGGTGGGCCACAACTCCGCGGAGGCGATCGCGGACCTCGCCCGCGGTCTGGGTGAGGAGGATGCCCTGCTGATCTTCCCCGAGGGCGCCAACTTCACGCCACACCGCCGGTTCCGGGCCATCCAGCGACTGCGCGACCGAGGGCTGGCCTCCGCGGTGAGCCGGGCCGAGGCGATGCAGCACGTTCTGCCACCGCGTCCGGCCGGCGTCACTGCGGCACTGCGCGCGGCTCCGCACGCCGACGTGGTCTTCGTCGCGCACACCGGGCTCGAACACCTGAACGCGGTGCGTGACCTGTGGCGAACCTGCCGATGGACAAGACCCTGCACCTGCGCTGGTGGTTCATCCCGGCCGCCGACGTGCCGCGCGACGAGACCGAGCAGACCGAATGGCTCTACCAATGGTGGGAGACCATCGACGACTGGATCGACACGACCCGGCGACAGGAATCGGTGAAGGCCGGTGGCGGGCGACCGCCCAGGGGCCGCTCCGACAGTCGACGGCCGGCACTCCGCCGACGAGGCCGTGCATGACGTTCGAGAACATCGCCGTGGTCTCGCCGACCATCACGCGATGTCCCCTCGAATGGGGACCCTGCGCTCGGGGAGGATCGACGGCATGTGCGCACGGGGCACCGGCAACGAGCATCCCCCGCAGGTGGTCCTCGTCAGACCCGGCGGGCGGTCGGCAACTCTGAGGCCCGGTCGACGGTGAACGGGCGCGACCGGCACGTGCGCGCATCCGACGCGGACCGCGAGGACGTCGTTCGGCAGCTGGAGCGTGCGCTGCGGGACGGGCGGCTCACCGTCGACGAGTTCGACGAGCGGGTGCAGGGCGCCTACGCCGCCCGCACCCTCGGCGACCTGGACGACCTCACCCGCGACCTTCCGCGGAGCCTGTGGTGACCGTTTCCGCGTCGTCGCCACGACCGCGGTTGGCCGGCGCGCCGTTCATCTGACGCCCGCGGGCAGCGATGCCCGGTCACCGGACGACGCCACCTCCGGGTTCCCCCGGCCACCGGCCGCCTGCTCGAAGAAGCGCAGCAGCTCCACGGGGAAGGGCATGACCAGCGTGCTGTTCTTGTCCGAGGCGACGTCGCCGACGGTCTGCAGGAGGCGCAGCTGCAGGGCGCCAGGGGTGCTGCTCATGACCGTGGCGGCTTCGCTCAGCTTGGCCGAGGCCTGGAGTTCGCCGTCGGCGGCGATGACGCGGGCCCGGCGGTCGCGCTCGGCTTCGGCCTGCCGCGACATCGATCGGCGCATGCTCTCGGGCAGCGAGATGTCCTTGACCTCGACTCTGTCGATCTTGATGCCCCAGTCCTCCGTGGGCGTGTCAATGACGGCCCGCAGCTCGCTGTTGATCTGCTCGCGGTCGGACAGCAGCGTGTCGAGATCGGCGCGGCCGATGACCGAGCGCAGCGACGTCTGCGACACCTGCGATGTCGCGACCATGTAGTTCTCGACGTTGATCACTGCGCGGACCGGGTCGACGACGCGGAAGTACACGACCGCATCGACGCCGATGGTCACGTTGTCGCGGGTGATCGTGCCCTGTGATGGGACGTCCAGCACCAGCGTCTGCACCGGGACCTTGGTCATCTGGTCGACGAACGGGACGAGCAACCGCAGGCCGGGTTCGCGCACCTCCGGCAGCAGCCGACCGAATCGCAGCACGACGCCGCGCTGGTACTGCTGCACCTGCTTGATGCTGGCGCCCAGCACCACCAGGACCAGCACGCCGCTCACGGCCAGGACGATGAAAAGGATGTCCACGACGGCCACCTCCCCGGCCGGCGCGGTAGCGGCAGGACGTTCCCGCAGCGCCCAGAGGCGCCGGCCCGTCCTGCTCCATCCTCCCAACAGATCCGTTCCGTGCCGCGGCCTCCCCGTGGCACGCGCCCCGGTTGACGTCGTGCTCGTGGAGCCCGGCAACCGAGCCGGCGCGCTACCGAGGAGACGGGCAGCACACACACAGTGGGAGCCGTCCCATCAGCGTCACGCAGGGTGGGGAGGAGTGCGGTGTACGCGGCCTCGTGGACGGGGGCGCCGTCATCGCCGGTCTCTCGTCCCAACGTTCACCTCATGACGTCGGCCTTGCTCGCTACCGCGTGAGGCGCCGTGGATGGGGGAAGCCGAGGCTGGTGCAGCGGGGGCGCGTTTGGCGAGCGATGACGCGAGGACGCCGGTCGCGACGTCGTGGTAGTCCTGCACCTCGGCGGTGGTCTCGCCGGGGAACGGGCGGAGGATGCGTCCGCCGCCTGCGTCGACCAGCGGGATGACCTGCGCCAGCTCGTCACCCACCAGGTGGCCGGCCAAGCTGACCAGCTCGACGGCGCCGAGGGCGAGGAAGGGCAGCAGCAGGTCGTCATCCCCGCTGCACCAGGCCAGCCCGGTGCCGGCGATCAGCCGGGTGGCGGCCGCGACCTCTCCGGTGGCGTCCTTGACCGCCACCACCCGCGGGTGCCCGGCCAACCGGTCGAGCGAGTCGGGGCGAGCCGCACACCGGTGCGGGCCGGGACGTCGTAGAGCATCACCGGCAGGTCGGTGGCGTCGGGGACCGCCGTCAGGTGCGCGACGAGCCCGTCCTGGGACGGGCGGGAGTAGTAGGGCGTGACCGCCAGCAGTCCGGTGGCTCCGGCGTCTGCGGCCCGCCGGGCCAGCGCGACGGCGTGCCGGGTGTCGTTGGACCCGGGCCCGGCCAGCGCGGCGGCGGCACGGTCCGCGTCGACGACCGCTCGCACCAGGTCGGCCTTCTCCCGGTCGGAGGTGGTGGCGCCCGCCGGTGGTGTCGTTGACGACCAGGCCGTCGTGCCCGTGCTCCACAGGTGGACGGCGAGGGTGGCGGAGGCGTACAGGTCGACGACGCCGTCGTCGGTCATCGGCGTGACCACCGCGGTCAGCAGCGCACCGAACGGGCGGTGGGCATCGGCTCCGGGCATGGTCGGCGACCTACCGACGGGCCCGCCCGGCGCCGTCCTGGCTCACCGCAGGGCGTCCGGCTCACGGTGTGCGGTGAGCCAGGTCGGCGGAGCCGGGTCCGAAGGACCGTCGGCAGCCGGTCCCACTCCGGGAGCGCGGGCAGGACCGTGGGGTCTCCTGACGGTGTCCGAGGGGCGACACAGCACGGAACGCGCACGGCCGGGTGCGTTCATGGGAACCAGCCGGAGGTCGCCGTGTCGAGGGGCCACCGGCAGAGCGGTGCGCGTACGTCGGTCAGAGCCCCGTGTCGTACAACCCGTGGTAGTAGCCTGACAGTCGGTCCTGGAAGCTGGCCGTCCGGATCTTCTCGGGCGTCACGTCCGGCGCCTCCTCGACCTCCTTCCGGGTACGGTCCACGAAGAGGACCCGCTTCTCAGGGTCAATTCGTTCGACCGTGGCCGCGGGAAGAATGACCTGGTGGTCGGGGTGCCAGTCACCGGTGTCGACCACCAGATAGCTGGCACTCATCTTGTTCGTCGCCTTGTCGACGATACCGATCGAACCGTCGCGGCCCATCACCTCGAAGCCGGACAGGTCGACGTCCCCGGCGGCTATGGGCCGAAGGTCGCGAAGCTCCAGAGGTCCGTCGTCATTGCTCCTCACCTCCCCGCCGTGACACTCTCTCCGCGGTCGGCGGTGTGCAAGATCCGCCCACCGGGCGGATCCGGCGTGGCCGTGCCAGGGTCGCTGGTCGGCTACCACCGGTTGGACGACGCAGGTCCCGGCGAATGCGCCGCCCGGCATGACGGCGCCCGGCGGGTCCGTGGAGCCGGGCTGCAGCGGTGAGGACAACAACGACCGACATCGTCCTCGCGATGCGCCGTGGGGACTCGCGCATAAACCAGACGCTCTTCGGGTCCCGCGCGGATCTGAGCCCATGCCCTCCGCCGTCCAGCGGCTGCTGCGGGCGGGCCCCGCCCTGTCCCCAGGCCGGGGATCCGGGAACGGGGAGGGGCAGAAGTACCTCCCGGTATCGCTGAGGGCTCGCGGGCCACTCCGGCTCCGACAGGAAGACCAGACCGTGGCCGCGCCGCCGCGAGTCAGGCGGAGCTCGTCCCGACCGGCTGCTGCTCGGGCGAGCTCCCACCGGACGCGGACCGGGGTTGCGGGGTCGTGGACCCGAGGACGACGGGTAGGGACTCGTAGCCACGCAGGATGACCGTGCCGCGGCGGCGCCCGGAGCCGGCGAGGCCGAGGTTGGGGAATCGCTCGAACAGCGCCTGGAGCGCGACCTCGCCCTCCATCCGCGCGAGCGCGGCGCCGAGGCAGAAGTGGATGCCGCTCGCGAAGGCGACGTGGTCGTGCGCGTTGGGGCGGGCGACGTCGAAGACGTGCGGATCGGGGAACACCCGCGGGTCCCGGTTGGCCCCGGCGAGTAGGAGGATGAGCCACTCCCCTTCGGCGACGGGGAGCCCGTGGACGGCGGTGTGCCGCCTGGCCCGGCGTCCGGTCCGCTGCACGGGAGGATCGACGCGGAGGACCTCGTCGACCGCGTTCGGCCACAGCGACGGGTCCTCGGCGAGTAGCCGGCGCTGTTCGGGATGGGCGAACAGGAGGGCGGCGCCGTTGCCGATGAGGTTGACGGTGGTCTCGAACCCGGCGCCGACGATCAGCGCGGCCGTGGCCCGCAGCTCGGTCTCGGACAGGCCGCCACCGTCGTCGTCGACCGTGGTGACCAAGCTGGACAGCAGGTCCGCGCCCGGATCCCGGCGCAGCTGCTGCAGGTGCCCCCGCCACCAGGCGTCGCTCTCGGCGAGGGTGCGCTCGACGTCGCGGTGGGTGGACCAGTCCAGGCCCATGTCCAGGACCGGCGCGGCACGGTCGCCCCAGGCGAGGAACTGCTCGCGCATTGCCACCGGGACGCCGAGCATCTCGGAGATGACCGTGACCGGCAGCAGGCTCGCGTAGCGGGCGACCAGGTCCACCTGCCCGCCGTGGGCTGCGGCCTCGCGTTCCAGCCCGTCGAGGAGCTCCTCGGCGATCTGACGGGTGCGCTCGCGCAGCCCGGCAACGGCCCGGGCGCTGAACGCCCGGCTGACCAGCCGGCGGTAGCGGGTGTGCTCGGGCGGGTCGACGGCGACCATCGACGGCGGGTCGATGGGGCTCACACCCGGCCGGGCGCCGGCCAGCCGCAGCGCCAGCCGCAATACCGGCGGCAGCCTGTCGGTCCGGAACGCACCGATCTGCCCGAAGTCCTCGCTGCGCAGGACGTCGGTGCACACGTCGTGGTGGACGCTGACGCGTGCCATGGCCCCGTCGGCGAAGGGGGCCGCCGTCCGCAGCCGTTCGTAGTGCGGGTAAGGGTCCGCGCGGCGGGCCGGGTCGGTCATGACCTGGGCGTCCGGGTTGCCCGCGCTGGCGCGGGCGCGGATCGCCACCCGCATGGCTCCGTGAGTGGCGGCCCAGCGGACCGCACTGCGTGCCAGTTCGTCCATCGCCCTCGCCCGTCCCCTCCGCGACCCGGTCCTGTCCGCGGCCGGCGCGCCCTCATCCTCCGGGACGCAGCCCGCCGGTTCCAGGGCCGACGGCGCCGATCACGCGGTCACCGCGGTGCCGGGTGAATCGGCCGGGCGGGGGCACCGAGTCGTGCCGGACTGCGGACGTGCGCTACCGGGAGGATCGTCTCGGTCTCGGCGCCTCGGGCATGCGACCGCCGGCCTCACGCTCACCGTCCACCAGCACGTGCGCCCCGCATGGGCCGCGAGGCGGCGGGCCGCTTCGGCGCGCTGCTGGAGGGCTGACCGCAACGGAGCATCACGGGGCCCTCGCAGGTCGTGACACGCACACCCCGGGCTCCTGGCCGCAGGAACACCGGGGTGAGGTTGTGTCCGAGGGGGGCTCGCCACATAGGCACACGCCTGCTGTCGAGCTGGACAGGCCCATGCGGTCCGGTCGGACGGCATCGAGACACCGGTTCACACGCCCGCGTCGCGAGCGGCTGGGAACGGTGACGCCGCATTCACGAACGGGTGATGTGGGCGTGTGGACACTGGTCGCCTTCGGGCTCCGAGGCGGATGCCGATCCGCACCCGGGAGGTCATCGCCGAGTCGCCCCTGGCGGTGTCGGACGCGAGGGAGGGGTGACGACCCATGCCAGAGACAGGACCCATACCAGAGACAGTCGGTCTCGGCGGTGGGGCGCCGTGTACCTGCCGACCGCTTCGCCGCACGACCGTTCGCGGTGAGTTCAATGAGAAGGGAGGCGTGCGGCCTTCCAGCGGTCAGCGACCTGGCAGGGCGCCTGCAAAGTCGTGAATGGTTCGGCTGACCTGGCCGGACGCGGTAGTGGTCATGCTGCGTCGAGGAGTGGCGCGATGAGGTGGGGTTGGTCGGCGTAGAGCTGGTGAGCCGCGGCGATGTTGTGGTGTCCCAGGAGGCGGAACAGACCGATCACGGTGTTGCGGATCGCGGCGAGGTTCTGCGGTGCCGCCCCGGTTCGTACTTGGCTGCGGTCCTCACCGAAAGTGACGTCGCGGACCCAGTGCAGGCCGTTCTCGATGGTCCACTGGCCACGGGCATAGCCGGCCAGCTGCTCGGGCGTGGCCTGGCGGTGGTCGAGGTCGGTGATCAGGTAGACGGTCTGCATCGTCGGGTTGCGACCCCGACGGCGCCGCCGCCGGACGATCTTGGCGATCTGGGCGGCGTGCGGAAACAGCGCCGCCAGCTGCGGCTGGGAGTCCATCGACAGGACCTTGATTGATCGGGTTTCCCGACGGCCGTGCCCGACGCTGCGCTGCACCAGGCCGGGCACCTGGCCCCAGGGCTGGTGAGCCAGCGCATCACGAAGTGTGCGCTGGTTGGCCTTGACGGTCAGCGCGTAGTGCGCGCCGCGTCCAACCAGGTAGTCGGCGTGGGAGCGTTGGCAGTGCAGAGCGTCGGCGGTGATCAGCACGGCGTGCAGGTCGGCGATGGTGTCGCACACCGCCGGCAGCGCGGCGATCTCATCACCGCCGACCACGGCTACCTGACCGCACACGACGCCGGCGGCGTGGTCGTAGGCGGCGATCAGCTTCACCTGCCCTCCGGGCGTGCGGGCGCCGCGCAGTACCTTGCCATCGACGGCGAGCACCTGACGGGGTGGGAGTTGCTCGACCGGCGCGCTTTCGGTCTGCGGTGCTGACCGCGCGGCGAGTCGGGCGGTCATCCACCCGTTCAAGGCGGTCTGCAACGCAGCCGGGTCGATCGCGGCCAGCACCCGGGCGAAGGTGGCCGCCGACGGCGTCGGCCCACACACCCGCAGCCGGTGATCGGCGCGGGCGGCCCAACCCGCGATGCCGACCCAGGTGGTCTTGCCGACCAGCACCGCCCCGACGACGAGCAGCAGGATCGACTGCACGGAGTGACGGATTCCGCGCCGCTTGCGCGGATCGGGAACCGAGCCCAGCGCGCTCAGCAGCTTGATCGAGTCGGTCGCCGACAGCGGCTCGCCCGGCACGTCCAAGGCCTGGACGGCGTCGGTGACCACGGACAGGGAAGATGACGATGCGGGCACGGGCGCCCTCCGGTGATCCGGTGACTTCAGCAATCTCCAGACCATCACAGGCCCCGTGCCCGCCCACAAACCCCCAGCTCAACGGCCTAGATCACGACTTTGCAGCCGCCCTGGTCCATCGGCAGGGCCAAAACGTTCCCGCCGGGGCCGGCGACGTAGCCGTCGAGGGAGACGATGGACGAGACGACAACCTTGCGCACGGGGTCCTCC
>JALYNA010000288.1 GCA_030773455.1 Actinomycetota bacterium | reverse complement strand
CGGTCCCGGCGCCGGTCCCGCGGCCGGCGGACGCCGTCCCACTGCCCGTGCCCGCCGCCGCTCCCGTGGTCGAGGACCTGCCGGCGGTGCGGTCGTGACCGCGGTGGTCGCGGACCGGAGGGACGGGGACCTGCGGACGACGCTGCGCTGGCTGGCCGCCGCGCAGAAGGGCGCGACCGGCGCGCCGGCCTACTCGCGCTTCGTCAACCGGCCGCTGGGCCGCCTGTTCGCGGCGCTGGCCTTCCACGCCGGGCTCACGCCGAACGCGGTCACCGCGGTCAGCGCCGCCTTCACGACCACCGGCATGGCGCTGCTCGCCCTCGCCCCGCCCTCGGTGCCGATGGGGCTGGCGGTCGCCGCCACCCTGGTGCTCGGCTACGCCCTCGACGCCGCCGACGGCCAGCTGGCCCGGCTGCGCGGCGGCGGCTCGCCGGCGGGGGAGTGGCTCGACCACATGGTGGACGCCGCCAAGGCCTCCAGCCTGCACCTGGCCGTGCTCGTCGGCTGGTACCGCGCCGGCGTGGTCGACGACGTCTGGCTGCTGGTGCCGCTGGTCTACTGCGTCGTCGACGCCGTCACCTACTTCGGCACGATGCTCAACGAGGCGCTGCGCGCCCAGCACGGGGTCCCCACCCGCGCGCAGCGCACCGCCCAGCGGGTCGGCGTGGGCCGCTCGCTGCTCACGCTGCCGACCGACTACGGCCTGCTGGCCTGCCTCTTCGTCCTGTACGGGGCGCCCACGCTGTTCGTCCCGACCTACACCGTCCTGTCCCTGGCCGCGGCCGGATTCCTGGCCGCCGCCTCCGTCAAGTGGTTCCGTGAGATGAACAGGTTGCCGCGATGACCCGCTCCCCGCTGTCCACGCCGACGCGGCCGTCCCGGCGGTGGCTGCTGCTGGCCGCGGCCGCGGTCGTCGCCGCCCTGGCCGTGCTCGCCGCCGTCCTCACCGCGACGGGGGAAGAGGGCGCGACCGACGCGGCGGCGGCCGGCACGCCGGCGTCCTCCGCTCCAGCGGCCGGCTTCGGCCCGGCCGCCCCGGAGTCCCCCGCCGCCTCCGAGTCCCCGGCCGGACCACCGGAGGCGGGTCCCTCCGAGCCGCCGGCGACCGCCGTCGTCCCGGTCGGCGCGGACGAGCCGCCGCCGAGCCGCGCACCGGTCGCCCTGGACGAGCCCGCCGAGGACAGCGGGATCTCCGCCCGGATCGTGCGGGTCGAGGCCGTCGAGGGCGCCGGCACCGGGCCCGGCAACGTCGCGGGCCCGGCGCTGCGCGTGACGCTGCGCCTGGACAACGGCGCGGCCGAGCCGCTCGACCTGGGCGGGGTCACGGTCGACCTGGCGTGGGGTGCGGAGCTGAGCCCGGCCTCGCCGGTTGAGGACCCGTCGGCCGTCCCCCTCTCCGGCACCCTGGCGCCCAGCGACTCGGCCGAGGGCAGCTACGTCTTCGGCGTGCCGGACGACGAGCGGGACGACGTCACCGTGTCCGTCGCCTACCGGGCGGGCGCGCCGGTGCTCGTCCTCACCGGCCCGGCCACCTGAGCGCTCCGCCGCCCGGCCACCGCCTCTACCCGGCCCCGTCTCCGCTCCCGGAGGCGGGCCGGGTGGCGTCCGGGCCGGGACGGTCCCCTCCGGCGCTGGCGCCCCATCGGTCACCGACGGTCACCGAAAGCCCTCCCTCCTTGGAGGGAAACGGCGCCAGTAGCCACCTGATCAGGCGACACGGCCCCTTGGCGCTCCCCGACCGGTCACGCAGAGTACGCGTCGGCGCCCGTGTGGGGTGCCTGATGGGCACTGCCACTGGGGGAGCGTTTTCATGCCTGCACGTGCGTTCGACATCCTTCGACGGGTCCTGGCCGGGGTGGTGAGCATCCTTCTCGTGGCCGGCGGCGTCGGCCTCCTGGTCCCGGCCGTCGCCCGGGCCGACTCGATGCTGGCCGATCCCGGCAACCCGGCCACGCCGGCGACGGTGACCGCCGACCCCCTGCCCACCGTGCAGATCAACGGTGTCGTCTGGGCGCAGGTCGTCGTGGGCGACACCGTCTACGCCGCCGGCAGGTTCACCCGGGCCCGTCCCGCCGGCGCCGCGGCCGGCACGCAGGACACGGTCCGCAACAACCTGCTCGCCTACGACATTCGCACCGGCGCGCTGGTCACCTCGTTCGCCCCCGACCTCAACGCCCAGGCGCTGGCGATCACCGCCTCGCCGGACGGCCGCCGGATCTACGTGGGCGGGGACTTCACCCGGGCCAACGGCCAGGTGCGCAACAAGGTCGCCGCCTACGACACGGCCACCGGCCAGCTCGTGGCCGACTGGCGGCCCAGCGTCGCCGGCCAGGTGCGGGCGGTGGCCGCCACCAACTCCACCGTCTACCTCGGCGGCACGATCACCGCCGTCGGCTCGGTCGGCCGCACCCGCCTGGCGGCCGTCCGGGCGGCCGACGGGGGCCTGCTCCCCTGGGCCCCCCGCCCGGGCGCCGGGCCGACGAGCGGCAACAAGCTGCCGCTGCACGACGCGAACGGCAACCCGATCCCGGGGACCCGCGACCCCCGCAACGACACGCCCAGCAACGACGTGCTGGCCCTCGTCGTCACCAACGGCGGTGCCCAGGTCGTGGCCGCCGGGCGCTTCTACACGCTCAACGGGGTCCGGGCGACCGGCGTCGGCGCGCTCGACGCGGTCACCGGCGCCGTCCGGCCGTTCGCGGTGAACCAGGAGATCACCAACCACGGCATCAACTCGGCCGTCTACAGCCTGAGCACCGACGGGGCGACCGTCTACGCCACCGGGTACGACTTCTGGGGCCCGGGCAACCTCGAGGGCGCCTTCGCCGCCGACCCCAACGGCGGGGCGCGCTGGTTCGCCGACTGCCGCGGCGACAGCTACTCCGCCCACCGCGCCGGCGGCGCTGTCTACGTCGCCTCGCACAGCCACGACTGCGCCAACATCGACTCCTTCCGGAGCAGCCGACCCGCGTGCACATGTACGGCAACGCGCTCAGCGCCGCCCACACGGGGGTGAACCGGCGAGTCAGCCCGCTGCGCAACAACACCAACCTGGTCGGGGAGCCCGCCCCCACGCGGCTGGCCTGGGACCCCACCTTCAACGCCGGCACCTACACCGGGCAGTACCAGGCCGGCTGGTCGGTGACGGGCAACCGGGACTACGTCATCTACGGCGGCGAGTTCCCCCGCGTCAACGGCCTCGCCCAGCAGGGCCTGGTCCGCTTCGCCGTCCGGCCGCTCGCGCCGAACAAGGTGGCTCCGCGGGCCACCGGGACGTTCGGGCCGACCGCCACCCCGATCCCCGGCGCCGTCCGCATCTCCTGGAAGGCCGTCCACGACCGGGACAACGAGAAGCTGACCTACCAGGTGTACCGGGACGTCGAGTCCGGCACCCCCGTCTGCCAGGTCACCCACCCCTCGCAGTGGTGGGACCTGCGGACCTACGGCTGCGCCGACACCACGGCCCCGGTGGGGTCGCACCGCTACCTCGTCGTCGCCCGCGACCCGCTCGGCAACCGGCTGGCCTCCACCTGGGCGACGGCGACCGTGGGCCTGGCCAACCGCAGTGCCGACCGCCCCTACGCCCGGCTGGTCGCCGCCGACGGCGCCCAGGACCACTGGGCCCTCGGGGAGACCGGGGGGACGGTCGCCCGGGACCGGCTCGTCCCGCAGGACATGACGATCAACCCCGGGGTCACCCTGAACCAGGCCGGCGCCACCACCGGTGACGGCAACCGGGCGTTCGCCTTCAACAGCACCACGGGCTTCCTCGCCTCGGCCACGGCCGTCCCCGGGCCCCACACCTTCTCAGTCGAGGCCTGGTTCTCGACCACGACCCGGGCCGGCGGCAAGATCGTCGGGTTCGGCAACGCCCGGACGGGCACCAGCTCGAACTTCGACCGGCACATCTACATGGACACCGCCGGCCGGCTGAACTTCGGTGTCTTCAACGGTGCCGCGCAGGCGATCACGACCGCCGCTGCCTTCAACGACGGCGGGTGGCACCACGTCGTCGGGACGCTGGGCCGCAACGGCATGTCGCTGTACGTCGACGGCCAGCTGGTCCGGACGCGGCCGGAGGTCACCTCGGCGCAGTACTTCCCCGGGTTTTGGCGGGTCGGCGGAGACTCCACCTGGTCGGGCAGCCGCTGGTTCGCCGGACGCATCGACGAGGTGGCCGTCTACCCGACGGCGCTGTCGGCCCAGCAGGTGGCCGCACACAACACCGCCGCACGTACCGGGCAGGCGCCGAACGTCGCCCCGACCGCGTCGTTCACCGCGGCGTCGAACCACCTCGAGGTCGCCCTGGACGCCTCCACGTCCGGCGACTCCGACGGCCGGCTGACCCGCTACGCGTGGGCGTTCGGTGACGGCACCACGGGCGAGGGGGTGACGGCCAGGCACACCTACGCCGGGGCGGGCACCTACACCGTCCGGCTGACGGTGACCGACGACCGCGCCGGCACGGCGACGACCACCCGCGAGGTCACCGTCACCGCGCCGCCCGTCGGTCCGGGGTCCATCGCCACTGACGCCTTCGGTCGCGAGCTCAGCTCCGGCTGGGGCCGGGCCGACCTCGGTGGCACGTGGTCGACCTACGGCGCCGCGGCCAACATGCAGGTGACCGGCGGCCAGGGGCACGTGAGCGCGGGGCCGGGCACCAGCGCCGGCGGGACGCTGCCGGTCTCCGCGCAGGACGTGGCCGTGCAGGCCGACGTCGTCCTGGACCGGGCGCCGACCGGTGGCGGCAGCTACCTGGCGCTGGGTGCCCGGAGCGTGGGCGGTACCCGGTACAAGACGCAGCTGTGGTTCGCCGCCGACGGGTCGGTGCACATGGGTCTCATCCGGGTGGTCGACTGGGTCGAGACGTTGCTGGCCAGCACCCCGTTGCCGGGCCGGTACACCCCCGGTACCGCGCTGACCGTCCGGGTCGAGGTCGACGGCACCGCACCTGCGGCCCTCAAGGCCAAGGCCTGGGCGAAGGGGACGGCAGAGCCGGTGGACTGGCAGGTCCGGGCCGCCGACACCACCGCCGCGCTGCAGCGGGCCGGTGGCCTCCGGCTGGACCTCTACACCGCGCGCTCGGCGACCACCGCCACCGCGGTCCGGGTGGACGACCTGCGGGCCGAGCCGGCCGGGACGGTCGTCGCGCAGCCGGAGCCGGCACCGAATGCGGCCCCGACGGCGGCGTTCACCGCCACCCCGGCCGACCTGACCGCCGCCTTCGACGCCTCTGCGTCGAGCGATGCCGACGGTCGAGTGACCGGGTACGCGTGGGACTTCGGGGACGGCGGCACCGGTACCGGTGCGACCGGGATCCACACCTACGCCGTGGCAGGCACCTACCAGGTGCGGCTGACCGTCACCGACGACGCCGGTGCCACCGGCACGGTGACCAAGGCCGTCACGGTCACCGCGCCGGGGACCCCGCCGCCAGCGGAGGAGCCGGCCGTGCAGCCGCTCGCCACCGACGCCTTCGCGCGTGAGGTGACCGGCGGGCTGGGGACGGCGGACGTGGGCGGCACGTGGGCGACCCACGGCACCGCGGCCAACCTCGAGGTGACCGGCGGCCAGGGGCACGTGACCGCGGCGCCGGGCACCAGCGCCGGCGCGACGCTGCCGGTCTCCGCGCAGGACGTGGCCGTGCAGGCCGACGTCGTCCTGGAGCAGGCACCGACCGGTGGCGGCAGCTACCTGGCGCTGGGTGCCCGGAGCGTGGGCGGTACCCGATACAAGACGCAGCTGTGGTTCGCCGCCGACGGGTCGGTGCACATGGGTCTCATCCGGGTGGTCGACTGGGTCGAGACGTTGCTGGCCAGCACCCCGTTGCCGGGCCGGTACACCCCCGGCACCGCGCTGACCGTGCGGTTCGAGGTCGGCGGCACCTCGCTGCAGGCCAAGGCCTGGACGAAGGGGACGGCGGAGCCGGTGGACTGGCAGGTCCAGGCCGCCGACACCACCGCCGCGCTGCAGCGTCCCGGTGGCCTCCGGCTGGACCTCTACACCGCCCGGTCGGCCACGGCCGCGTCCACGGTCCGCGTGGACGACCTGTGGGCCGGGGCGGCCGGGACGGTCCCGCCGGCAGCCTGACCGACCGGTTCCCCCGAGAACGACCTCACCCCGGCGCCTCCTCGCCGGGGTGAGGTCGTTCCCGGGTCCCCCGCACGAGGGACGACGCCGGGACCCACGCCGGACACCATCGCGGGTGCCGGCCGGGACGAGTCCGGCCGGCCGCGCCGGAGGGGATCCGATGACTGCTTCGACCGCTGTGGGCACCGCACGTCCCGGCGGCTCGGTGCCCCGTGGGCTGACCCGGTGACCGTCCCCGCCCCGCGCGAGCCATCGGGGCCCTCCACGGCGCCGCGGCCTCCGCTGCTGGTCGTCCACCCGGGGGCGGAGCTCTACGGCGCCGACCGGGTGCTGCTGGAGTCGGCCACGGCGCTGTCCGGCCGCTTCACCGTCACGGTCGCCGTGCCCGGCCCCGGCCCGCTGGTCGGGGAGCTGGAGGCCCGCGGGGAGCGCGTGGAGCTGTGCCCGATGCCGGTGCTGCGCAACGCTGCGCTTCGCCCGCGGGGCGCGGTGCGGCTGCTCGCCGACGGGTTGCGCGGCGCCCTGCCCGCGCTGCGACTGCTGCGCCGACACGGGGTCGCCGGCGTGTACGTCAACACGCTGACCCTCCCGTCGTGGCCGCTGCTGGCGCGCCTGGCCGGGCGCCGGTCGCTGTGCCACGTGCACGAGGCCGAGCAGTCCGCCCCGCGGCTGCTGCGGCTCGGGATGGCCCTGTGCCCGGTGCTCGCCGACCGGGTGGTGACCAACAGCCGGTTCACCCTCGACGTCCTCGCCGACGTCGCGCCGCGGCTGCGCCGGCGCAGCACCGTGGTGCACAACGCCGTCCGCGGGCCCGGGGAACCGGTGCCGGCGCGCGCCGAGCTGACCGGCCCGCTGCGGCTGCTCTACGTCGGCCGGCTCTCTCCGCGGAAGGGGCCACAGGTCGCCGTCGCGACGCTGCGTGAGCTGCTGGCCCGCGGCGTCGACGCCCGGCTCACCCTCGTCGGCTCGGTGTTCGAGGGCTACGAGTGGTTCGACGCGCAGCTGCGCGCGACGGTCGACCAGGCCGGTCTGGGGGACCAGGTGCAGTTCGCCGGCTTCTCGTCGAACGTCTGGCCGCACCTGTCCGCCGCCGACGTCGTGCTCGTGCCCTCGGTGGGCGACGAGTCGTTCGGCAACACCGCCGTGGAGGCGCTGCTCGCCGCCCGGCCACTGGTGGTCAGCGCGCACAGCGGGCTGCGCGAGGCCGCGGCGGGCTACGCCGCCGCGCGGTCGGTGGACGCCGACCGGCCGGAGCAGTGGGCCGACGCCGTCCAGCGGCTGACCGCCGGCTGGGAGGCCACGCGGGCGGCGGCGCTCGCCGACGC
>JALYNA010000287.1 GCA_030773455.1 Actinomycetota bacterium | reverse complement strand
GACACGGCGGGCACGGACACGGCGAGCACGGACACGGCCGCCCCGGGTCCGGTCGCGGGGCCCGGCGTCCCCGCGCCGGGCCGGCCTCAGGTCGGGCGGGCGTTCCGGGCGCTGCTGTGGCGCGACGTCTTCGTCACCGGCCGCGAGCTGGTGCCCTTCCTGCTGCAGGTCGTGCTCCAGCCGGTGTTCCTGCTGTTCGTCTTCGGCAAGGTGCTGGTCGAGCTGGGCTTCGCCACCGCGGGATACTCCGACGTCCTGCTGCCCGGCGTCATCGCGCTGGCCGCCGTCCTCACTGCGCTGCAGACCACCGCCTTCCCGCTGGTCATCGACTTCTCCTTCACCAAGGAGATCGAGGACCGGCTGCTGGCCCCGCTGCCCACCGCGCTGGTCGCCGTCGAGAAGGTGGTGTTCTCGCTGCTCGGGCGCTGGTCGCCGCGGCGGTGATGTTCCCGATCAGCTGGTGGGTGCTCGGCGGGCTGCCGGTGGGGTGGGCCGACCGCCGGTGCTGGCCGGGTTCCTCGTGCTCGGCTCGCTGGTCGGTACGGTGATCGGCATGACCCTCGGGACGTTCGTGCGACCCAACCGGATCAACGTCGTCTTCGCCGTCGTCCTGACGCCGCTGCTGTTCACCGGCTCGACCCAGTTCCCCTGGCAGTCGCTGGACTCGCTGCGCTGGTTCCAGGTCGTCTGCGCGTTGAATCCGCTGACCTACGTGAGCGAGGCGCTGCGGGCGCAGATGGCGCCGGGCGTGCCGCACCTGCCGCTGTGGCTGTGCGCGGTGGCGCTGGCCGGCTTCCTCGTCGTCTTCGGTGTGGCCAGCCTGGTCGGCTTCCGCCGCCGGGCGCTGGACTGATCCCGGCTGCGGGCGGCCGCGAGGGGGTCGCGCTCAGCGCAGCGTCGGGATCCAGTCGGCCAGCGCCCGGCCGATCTCGTGCGGGGAGTCCTCCGGCACGAAGTGCGATCCGGGCACGGTCACCTCGGTCAGCACGGCCCACTTCCGCACGAACGCCCGCGGGCGGCCGACCAGGATCGAGCCCGGGTCGGCGTCGATGAACAGCTTGGGGACGTCGCTGGTGCGCAGCCACTGGCCGTACCCGGCGACGACGTCGCGGACCTTCGGCGGCACGTTCTCGATCGGCAGCTGCCGCGGCCACTCCAGGGTGGGCCAGCGGTGCGCCGGATCGGCGAAGGGCTCGAGGTAGCGCGCGTGCGCCTCGGGGCTCAGGCCGCGGGCCACGGACGCCGGCAGGATCCGCTCGACGAAGACGTTCTTGTCCAGCACCGCGGCCTCGCCGTCCGGGCCGCGCATCGTGCGGAAGATGCCTCGCGCGGCGGCCGGCCAGTCGGCCCAGGTCAGGGGGACGACGAGCGCCTCGGTGAAGGCGATGCCGCGGACCGCGCCGGGGTGGCGGTGCGCCCAGTCGAAGCCCAGCGCCGAGCCCCAGTCGTGCAGCACGAAGGTGACCCGCTCGGTGGCGCCCACCTCCTCAAGGAAGCGCTCGAGGAAGCCCGCGTGCGTGGCGAAGGAGTAGCTGCCGCGGCCCGGATCGGGGAGCTTGTCCGACTCGCCCATGCCGATCAGGTCCGGCGCGAGGCAGCGGCCGAGGTGCTGCACGTGCGGGATGACGTTGCGCCACAGGTAGGACGACGTGGGGTTGCCGTGCAGGAACACGATCGGATCGCCCTGCCCGGCCTCGACGTAGGCCATGTGCAGGTTGCCGTCGGCCCGGCGGTCGACCCGGACGCGCTGGCGGGGGAACGGGTCGTCGGGGGAGACGTCGGCAGCGGCCATGCCTGCGATCCTCACCCATCTCCGGGCGGGGCACCGCTCGGGGCCCCGCCCGGCTCGCCTGCCGGGCGGGACCCGGATGGCGTGGCGGCGTCGCGCTGTTCGCTTGACCCTGACCCGACGTCAGGCTGTGCACTCGCCCCCGTCAGGAGGGAGGAACGACCGTGAACGTGGGTCAGGTCGCGGCGCTGGCCGGGGTGACGGTGCGCGCACTGCACCACTACGACCGGATCGGGCTGCTGTCGCCGTCCGGCCGGACGGCGGCGGGCTACCGCCGGTACGCCCGGCCGACCTGGACCGGCTGCACCAGGTGCTGGTCTACCGCGAGCTCGGTTTCCCCCTCGAGGAGGTCGCGACCCTGCTCGACGACCCCACCGCCGACCCGGCCGAGCACCTGCGCCGGCAGCACCGGCTGCTGCTCGACTGGATGGAGCGGACGCGGGCGATGGTCGCGGCCGTTGAGAAGGAGATGGAGGCACGACAGATGGGGATCTCGCTGACCCCGGAGGAGAAGTTCGAGATCTTCGGAGCGGGCTGGTCCGAGGAGTACGAGCGCGAGGCCGAAAAAGCGCTGGGGCGACACCGAGGCGTGGGCGCAGTCCCAGCGGCGCACCCGGAGCTACAGCAAGGAGGACTGGATCCGGATCAAGGAGGAGACGGACGACGTCCACCGGCGCTTCGCCGAGGCCATGCAGGCCGGCGTCCCGGCCGACGCGGAGCCGGCGATGGACCTCGCGGAGGAGCACCGGCAGCACATCGACCGGTGGTTCTACGACTGCTCGCCACAGATGCACGCCGGCCTCGGCCGGGTGTACGTCGAGGACGAGCGGTTCACCGCCACCTACGAACAGATCGCGCCGGGCCTGGCGGAGTACGTGAGCACCGCCGTCCAGACCAACGCAGCCCGCCAGGGCTGACGCGCCGCAACGGTCTGCGGTGAGGCCCCGTTCCAGCTCCTGGAACGGGGCCTCGGCGCACACGCTCGGGTCAGGGCACGCGGATGAGCAGCTCGCCGTGCATCATCCCGAGCCACCCGTCGTCGGCCGCCGCCCACCGCAGCCACGCCGCGGCGATGTCCTCGAGGTCGGCGGGGGCAGCCAGGCCGTAGCCCAGCGCCTGCTCGGCGAAGGCCGACGCCGTAGCCCGGCCGGCCCAGGAGTTCCCCCACCACTGCCGCTCGGCCTCCGAGGCGTAGCACCACGAGCTCGCCGTCGCGGTGACGTCGCGCAGGCCGGCCTCGTGCGCCCAGGCGAGCAGTCGCCGGCCGGCGTCGGGCTCGGCGCCATTGCGCCGGGCCACCCGGGAGTACAGGTCCAGCCACCGGTCGAGGCCCTCGTCGGCGGGGAACCAGGTGACGGTGGCGTAGTCCACGTCCCGGACGGCGATCACCCCACCCGGCCGGCACACCCGCGCCATCTCGCGCAGCGCGGCGACGGGGTCGGTGAGGTGCTGCAGCACCTGGTGGGCGTGGACGACGTCGAAGGAGCCGTCGTCCGCCGCGAGGCCGTAGACGTCGCCGACGGCGAACTCGACCGCCACGCCGCGTCGCGCGGCCAGCGCGCGGGCCTCCTCCAGCGGATCGGGGGACCGGTCGACCCCGACCGCCCGGCCGGGGGCGATGCGGGCGGCCAGGTCGACGGTGATGGTGCCGGGGCCGCAGCCGACGTCGAGCAGCTCCTGCCCGGCCTGCAGGTGCGGGAGCAGGTGCGCCGCGGAGTTCTCCGCGGTCCGCCAGCGGTGGGACTGCAGGACCGGGTCGGCGTGCCCGTGCGTGTAGGTGTCCATCGCCCCAGCCTGCCCGGCTCTCTCACGCAGTGGAATCGGGATCCCACTACGTGCATCCAGCAGCCCGCTGCAACGGCGGCTCCGGCGACCGGTCATCCTGGCTGCCGTGGGAGCCCTGTGGGTGCAGCTGCACCGCCCTGCCGTGCAGCGCGGGGTGCGGGCGGCGGTGGCGGCCGCGCTGGCCTGGCAGGTCGCCGTCCAGCTGCCGCCGCTGCTGAGCGACTACGCCTTCTACGCCCCGCTCGGGGCGGTGATCGCGGTGCACCCGACGATCGCCGACTCGGCCAGCGCCGCCTGGCGCAGCGTGCTGGCCATCCTCACCGGCTTCGCGCTGGCCGTGGGCCTCTACGAGTTCACCCGTGCGGCGCCGAACGCCCTGACCATCGCCCTGATCGTCGCCGTGGCCATCGCCGTCGAGCAGCTGCGGCTGTGGCGGGAGCAGGCCAGCTGGGTCAGCTTCGCCGCGGTCCTCATGATCACCGTGGGCCTCGACGACCCCGGCGCCTACGTGCTGCGCTACGCCGGGCTGACGCTGCTCGGGGCCGGGATCGGCGTGCTGGTTACCACGGTGCTCTTCCCGCCGCTGCAGCTGACCCGCGCGGTCGAGCAGATCGCCGCCGCCCGGTCGCTGCTGGCCGCGCAC
Source organism: Actinomycetota bacterium (assembly GCA_030773455.1). Lineage (GTDB taxonomy): Bacteria > Actinomycetota > Actinomycetes > Mycobacteriales > Geodermatophilaceae > Geodermatophilus. The sequence goes on along the minus strand of JALYNA010000287.1, from coordinate 8,892 downwards.
CTCGAGGAGATCGCCGCCGCGCTGCGCGAGGGTCAGGTGCCCGACCCGGCGGAGTGCGCCGGCCGCGCCGCGGGGCTCGACCGCACGCTGGACCGGATGCGCGCGGCCGAGGCCCAGGTGGAACGGGCACGCCGGGCCAACCCCCGGGCCCGCCGCTGGCAGGGCCGGGCGACCGGGATCCGCGAGGAGTCCCGCGCGCTGGACCGGGTCGCCGTCCTCGTCGACGACCTCACCTCGCTGGTCGTCGAGTTCCAGCCGCACCGGCGCGGCATCGACCGGGTGGACGCCGGCACCGGGTGGGTGCTCGCCGATGCCCTCGCTGGCCTGGCCGGCGTCGTCCGGGCGCCGTACCACGACACCGACGGGACGACGCCGGACCGCCGGGATGAGCGGATCGCCGCAGCGGAGGCCGCGCTCGAGCGACTGGTCGCCCTGCTGCGCGCCGCGCAGGTCGCCGACGCGGACGGCTTCTTCGCCCTCGGGGCGGTCGCGGTCGGCGTCCGGCGGGGGCTGGCCGCCCTCGGCGCGCACCGGCGGCAGCCGCAGGCCGCCTGACTCCCCGGGCCTTGATACGGCGGCCGTCCTCTTCAGCTGCGCGGGGACGGTGCGTAGCCACACGGCTGTCGGCGTCGGCACCGCGGGCATGGCTCAGGGCAGCTGGACCGTCGTCGTCGCCCGCGCCAGGCTCGGCCGCGGCGGCACCGAGCCGAACCCGAAGGTGACCGGCGGGCGCACAGGGGCCAGGGCGCCCAGCGGTTCGCCGTCCCAGGAGCCGTCGAGGGACGTCACCGCGTGCAGGTCCTGCACGCCGTACCACTCGGTGCGGCCAGCTCCGGCCGACCCGGTGGTGCGCAGGCCGGTCAGCAGCCGCGCCGGCCGGTCCAGCAGCCCCACCCAGCCGGGCGTGCGGGCCAGCGGCGCGGGGACGGCGCGCAACAGCCACCCGAGCGGCGGCCGGCGACCGGTCCTGACCCGCAGTCGCAGCGGGCCGGCCGTCACCACCCAGGTGCGCGGGTCCGGCCGCTGCACCGTCACCGGCACCAGGTGCACCTCGTCGAAGGTGTAGGTGGCGGCGATGAAGTCCGCGGCCTCCTGGGAGGGGGCGAGCAGCGCCCGGGTGCCGGCCGGCCGCTGCACCATGACGTCGGACAGCGGCCCCAGCGGGGAGGTCGGCCAGTGCCCGACGACGACGCGGGTGCCCGACGCGGTGCCGGCCCCGAGGATCCAGCCGTCGAACAGCAGCCGCCGGGCCACTGCGGTCAGAGGGTCGTGGCGCGGCCGCCGTCGACCGGGATGACCGCGCCGGTGACGTAGGCGCCGGCCCGGCTGGACAGGTACACCGCGACGCCGGCCATGTCGTCGGGCCGGCCGATGCGCCCCAGCGGGGACGACGCGGCGATCTCGTCGCCGCGGGCGGCGAGCGTGGCGGCCATCATCTTGGACTCGAACGGCCCCGGGGCGACGGCGTTGACCGTGATCCGCTTCGGCCCCAGCTCCTTGGCCAGCACGCGGGTGAGGTGGTGCACGCCGGCCTTGCTCGCCGAGTACGAGAAGGTGGGCAGGGACGGCGCGTGCAGGCCGTCGATGCTGCCGACGTTGATCACCCGGGCGGGGTCGTCGTCGGTGCCCGCCGCCTCCAGCAGCGGCAGGAGCGCGCGGGTGAGGAAGAACGGCGCCTTGAGGTTGAGGTCGAGCACCTTGTCCCAGGCGGACGCGGGGAACTCGGCGAACGGCGCGCCCCACGTCGCCCCGGCGTTGTTGACCAGCACGTGCAGCCGCTGCTCGCGGCGGCCCACCTCCCCGGCCAGCCGCAGGCACTCCGCCTCGGTGGAGACGTCGGCCGGGATCGACTCGACCTTTCCGAACCGGGACAGCTCGGCAGCGGCGGCCTCGCCGGCGTCGGCCTTGCGGGAGCTGATGTAGACCGACGCTCCGGCCTGCAGCAGTCCGCGGGCCATCATGAGGCCGATGCCGCGGGTGCCGCCGGTGACCAGGGCGACCTTCCCGGTCAGGTCGAACAGGTCCACGGCAGGCTCCCCGGCGTCGTGGGGACGTCGTCGGCCCCCGGCGCGGGCACCCTACCCACCGCGCGTCCGGCGACCGGACCGCGTGCTGTGTCGGCCGGGCGGTTTCCGCGGGGACCGCCCGGGGGTGGTCAGCGCAGGGTGATCGACCGGGAGAGCAGGCCGGCGCGGGCGCGGCGCTCGTCGGCGGTCAACGGGTCGGTCGAGTCCAGCGCCTGCTCCAGGCGGGCCTGGAACGCCGTGGCCGCGTCCACCCAGTCGGCGGCCGGGGTGTCGGCGGGCAGGTCCCACACCGGGACAAGCAGGCCGTGGGCCCGGAAGGCGCCGGCATAGCGGGTGCCCTCCCCCAGCAGCACCTCGCCCGAGGCACGCAGCCGGGCCAGCGCGTCGAGCAGCTGCTCCTCCGGCTCGGGCCGCACCCAGCGCAGGTGCGCCCGCTCGGCACCGGGCCGCACCCAGTAGGCGGCGCCGAGGCCGGGGAGCAGCTCGGTGGGCAGGATGGCCGCGTTCGCCTGCTCCAGCCCGGCCCGTGCCGCGGCCCCGGCGTCGATACCCTCGAGCCAGAAGCCGAAGTCCCCGTGCACGGTGACCTCGAGCGGCGTCCCGAGGTCGACCAGCTCCTGCAGCCGCGGCCCGGCGGAGCCCGCGCCGCCAACCGGGCCCGGGTCGACCGGCGCGCCGGCCGGGGCCTCGAGGGCGGCGGCCAGCGCCGTCCCCAGGTCCCGGCTGACGTCGTCCGACGCACCCTGCGTCTGCGTGCCCAGCATGATCTCGCCGTTGGCGCGCACCAGCGCCCGCGCGCCGCCGGGCAGCACGCTGGCCAGGGTCACGTCCCGCCCGTCCGCCGTCCGCAATGGCGCGGTCGCCGCCGGAACAAGCTCGCGCAGCGCCACCCAGTGCGGCTCACCGGGCAGCCCCTCGAACGGCCGGGGAACCGGCGCGGCGTAGCCCGAGCCGTGGCAGTGCTTGTACCGGCGGCCCGAGCCGCACGGACACGGCGCCTTGGGGTTGACGTCGCCGTCGGCGGCGGGAGCAGCGGGACGCTTGCGGGTCGCGGAGCGGGCCATGGCGCCGAGCGTAGGTCGGCACCGGACGGCGGTCGCCCCGGGCTTCGGCGATGGCCGACGGACACACGCGCCGACCAGCAAGGGGCGGACCGGCTCGTCACGGACTGACGCTGACCGCCGCACCCCGGGAACGGTGATGCTGCGGCGAGGACGGGGAGGTCAGCACGGCGCCCGTGTGTCGGCCGACGGTGGAACGTGAGGGCGGCCACTGGCACGATGCCGCTCATGCGCGGGCTCATGCAGGACTACCCCCTGACCATCGACGCGATCTTCCGCCACGTCGAGCAGCACTACGGCGACGGGACGATCACCACCGCGGGGCCCGGCGGGGTCACCCGCACCACGTACGCGGAGTGGGCCAAGCGCACCCGGCGGCTCGGCGGCGTGCTCGACACCCTCGGCATCAGCGCCGACGGCCGGGTGGGCACCTTCGGCTGGAACAGCCAGCGCCACCTCGAGCTCTACTTCGCCGCCCCGAGCACCGGCCGGGTGCTGCACACGCTCAACATCCGGCTGTTCCCGGAGCAGCTGACCTACATCGCCAACCACGCCGAGGACGAGGTGATCTTCGTCGACCGCTCGGTGCTGCCGCTGCTGTGGCCGCTCATCGACACGATGACCACCGTCCGGCACGTGGTGATCATGGACGACGGCGGCGACAACGAGATCCCCGACGACCCGCGCATCCGGGACTACGAGGCCCTGCTGGCCGAGGCCTCACCCGTCGACTTCTCCGTCACTGACGAGAACTCCGCGGCCTCGATGTGTTACACGAGCGGCACCACCGGCAATCCCAAGGGCGTCGTCTACTCGCACCGCTCCACGTTCCTGCACACGATGGGCGTCATGGCGCCCAACGCCTTCGGCCTGGGCATCCAGGACGTCGCGATGCCGGTCGTGCCGATGTTCCACGCCAACGCCTGGGGCATCGCCCAGGCCGCCCCGGCCGCCGGTGCCTCGCTGGTCATGCCCGGCCCGATGATGCAGCCGCAAGCCCTGGCCGATCTGATCGTCGACGAGGGCGTCACCTTCACCGCCGGCGTCCCGACCATCTGGCAGGGCGTGCTCCCCCACCTGGCCGGGCGGCCGCACAAGCTCCGGGACATCGGCTGCGGCGGCTCCGCGGTGCCCAGGGCGTTGAGCGAGGCCTACCGCGAGCAGATCGGCCTGCCGATCCTGCAGGCCTGGGGCATGACCGAGACCCACCCGGTGGCCTCCTCCGGCATCCTGCCGCGGCGGTACTCCGACGCCGACCCCGAAACGCAGGCCGACCAGCGGTCCCGGGCCGGGCTGCCCTTCCTCGGCGTCGAGGCCCGGATCGTCGACGCCGACACCCTCGAGCCCCAGCCGTGGGACGACAAGGCCACCGGCGAGCTGCAGGTGCGCGGCCCGTGGTGCGCCAAGGACTACTACAACCCGGACGCCGGCGTGCAGCTCTCGACGCCGGACGGCTGGATGCGCACCGGCGACGTCGCCGCGATGGACGCCTACGGCTCGATCCGGATCGCCGACCGGACCAAGGACCTGATCAAGTCCGGCGGTGAGTGGATCAGCTCGGTGGACCTGGAGAACGCGATCATGAGCCACCCGAAGGTGAAGGAGGCGGCGGTGGTCGCCGTCCCGCACCCGAAGTGGGACGAGCGCCCGCTCGCCTGCGTCGTCCTCAAGGAGGGCGAGACGGCCACCGAGGAGGAGATCCTCGAGCACCTGCGGCCCCAGGTGGCCAAGTGGTGGCTGCCCGACGCGGTGGAGTTCATCGACGAGGTGCCCAAGACCAGCGTCGGCAAGTTCTCGAAGAAGGACCTGCGCAGCCGCTTCGCAGAGTTCCCCGCCAAGGGCTGAGCCAGGGGTGGATCCCGTCCGCGCAGAACAGGGACGGGATCCACCCGTAGGTGACGCCGTGGAGGGGTACGAACACGCAGAGTGTGCCGAAGCGGTGACCTGGAGGAATCGTTCGGCTACGCTTCGCACATGCTCTCTGCTCCGCCCGCCCCGTACGCCCGGCCGAGCAACCACTCGACGGACACCCGCGGCACGCACCCGGCGGGACGGGGCAGGCGGCTGCTGTGGACCTCGGGCCTGGCCGCGGCGCTGGTCGGGGCCGGGCTGGTCACGCCGCTGCTCACCGCTCCCGAGGCGTCCTCTGCCGCACATCCGGCCATCGAGCAGGTCCGCAAGGACCGGCCGGCACACCCGAGGACGGCGGCTCCCGCCCCCACGACGTCCGGCTCCACGACGAGCAGCCCCACGATGAGCGCCCCCACGGCCGGCGGGACGACGGCCAGCGCCTCCGCGGCCTCCGCGAGCACGGCTCCGCTGACCAGCGCGCCGAGCACCACGGCGGCCACGGAACCCGGCTCGACCGCCGTCGCGCTGGTCTCGCCGGACAACCCGCTGGCCGGGATGGCCTTCTACGGCCCGAACACCGGCGCGGCCCTGGCCGCGGCGCAGCCCGGCCGCACCCCCGAGGACGCCGCGGCTCTCGCGGAGCTGGCGAGCGTGCCCACGACGACGTGGCTGGGCGCGTGGAGCGGCGACGTCACCGCGACGGTCCGCCGGGAGGTCGCCGCCGCCCAGGCCGCCGGAGCCGTGCCGGTCCTCGTCGCCTACAACATCCCGGGCCGGGACTGCGGCGGCTACTCCGCCGGGGGCGTGGACTCGTCGGCCGCCTACCTGCAGTGGATCCGGGCGGTCGCGGCCGGCATCGGGACCGCCACGGCCGTCGTGGTCGTGGAGCCCGACGCGCTCGCGCAGCTGTGCGCCGACCCGACCGAGCGCCTGGCGCTGCTGCGGTCGGCGGTCGGGGTGCTGGAGCAGAACCCCGGCACGCACACCTACCTCGACGCCGGTCACTCGTCCTGGATCGGCGCCGCGACGATGGCCGAGCGGCTGCGCGCTGCCGGATCCGCCGAGGCCGACGGGTTCGCGCTGAACGTCTCCAACTTCCAGACGACCGCGAGCAACGTGGCCTACGGCGAGCAGGTGTCGTCCCTGCTGGGTGGCGCCCACTTCGTCGTCGACACCAGCCGCAACGGCAACGGCCCCGGCACCGACTGGTGCAACCCCCCCGGCCGCGCCATCGGCGAGCACCCGACGGCGCAGACGGGGCAGGCCCGGGTCGACGCCTACCTGTGGATCAAGCGGCCCGGCGAGTCCGACGGCACGTGCAACGGGGGTCCGGCCGCCGGCACCTTCTGGGACTCCTACGCGATCGGACTGGTGCGCGGCGCGTAGCGGTCAGCGCTCCACCCCGTCGAGCTCCCCGGCGGGCGGCAGCTCGCTGTAGCCGACGCGGTAGACCAGCAGGCGCAACCCCTCGGACGGCGTGTGGCTGGCGGTCTGCTCGAAGTTGCGCTGGAAGTACTGGAAGACCTCGTCCTCGTAGCCCTGGTCGTAGCTCAGCAGCAAGTACACGTACTGGTGCCCCTCGGTCAGCGACTCGACCTGCTCGGGCAGCCGCGCGGGGTCGAAGGCCGGCACGGACTCCTGCCGCTCCCACAGGGGCAGCGTGGCGACCTGGGCGGCGCCGTCGTAGTAGTACTCGAACGGGTAGACCGTGAAGGGGGAGCTGAGGACCACCACGTCCTGCGGCGTGGCGCCTTCCTCGACCAGCTGGGCGGCCGTCCGGTAGTCCTCGTCGACCGGCGTGTCGGGGTTCGCGCCCTGCACCACCGTGCCGAGGACCGTGACGGCCAGGAGGACGGCGGCCAGGCCCCGGGCGACCGGCTTGGTGAGGCTGCTGAGAAACCGCACCACGAGCAGGAGGAGCGCCGGGAGGGCGGCAATCATGTACCGGCTCAGGAAGAACGGCGTCACCATGTGGCTGACGACGAAGGCGAGCAGCACCGGCACGAAGGCGGCCACGACCAGGTAAGCGGTCGCCCGGTCGAGCCGGACGCCGACCCGGACGCTGGCCAGCGCGGCGAGCACCAGGAGCGGCCATGCCGACACCAAAGCCGTGTTGATCGTGTCGCTCTGGAAGCCGAAGAGGAACTGCGCGTAGACGTTGGAGAAGTCGACCGACGACGGCTCGGGCAGGTTCGGCCGGGTCTCCGACGCCGACCCGTTGGCGCGGAAATACAGGAACCACGGCAGGTAGGCAGCGCCCACGAGCCCGGCCACCCCGGCCATCTTCACGATCGCCGTGCGGGGCAGCCGCCGCCACATCAGCAGGACGTAGATCCCCTGGGCGGCGAGCACGAACGCGAAGAAGTAGTGCGTGTAGACGCCCACGACGGCCGTGGCGGCGTAGCCGACCCAGGCGGCGGTCCGGCCGGTGGTGACGACCGTCAGGAAGAAGTACTGGCTGACCAGGGTGACCAGGACGAGCATCGAGTACATCCGGGCCTCGTTGCCGTACCACTGCAGGAAGGGCGAGCAGCTGAAGACGACGAGGGCGAACAGTGCCCACGGCCGGCTGAGGACCTTGCGCGCGACGAGGTAGAAGACCGGGACGGCGGCGAGCAGGAAGACCAGCGACAGCAGCCGCGCCGTCTCCACGTCCGGGCCCAGCAGCAGCCGCCACGTGCGCAGGAGCACGTGGTACAGCGGAACGTGCACGTCCTCGGCCACGATCTGCAGCAGGTCGCTGTAGCTGTGGTTGGTCTGCCACAGGCTCTGACCCTCGTCCAGGCGGACCGAGTTCCGGAGGAACTCCGCGCGCCCCCAGGAGGACGAGGCCGAGGGACAGCAGGTGGACCAGCCCCACGACGACGGGGTCCCCGCTCCGCCGGGGGACGACGAGGCGCGTGTCCCGGCGGGCGCGGGCGCGGTGACGCGAGCCGTCGGCGGAGGACGGCGGGGCGGACAGCAGGTCGGTGGGCACGGCGCTCCTCGCGGCGGCTCAGTCGTGGGCCGGCTGGAGGGCCGGCTCGACCGACGGGGTGGGACGCGCCGTCGCGACGTCCTGGGCGGGCGCGGCCGGCACGGACGGGAACGGGGCGGGGACCGGCAGCGCGCCCCCGGGGCCACGGGACGGCGAGGCCGCCACGATGAACGGGACGGCGATGGCTAGGTGCACGGTGAGCCAGGCGACGTTGGCCATCAGGGAGGCGCTGGCGCCCTTGCGGGCCGCCCCGACCGCCAGCGCGACGGCTGCGACGGCCGCGTAGACCAGCTGCGGCACGACGAGTCGCAGGAAGTTCGGCCGGGCGCCGTCGGAGGCCGACTTGCTGGTCACGGCGAACGACGTCTTGCGGTTGGCCAGCACCGCTGCCATCGCGGTGATCTGCAGCCACCAGGCGCTGAGCGAGAACGCGATGGCCTGATAGCTGTACGTGAAATTGCTGGTCCGCTGCAGGACGTACAGGTTGATCCACATGTAGGGCACGAAGACCAGCGCCAGTGTCATGGTCGACGTCACGATCGGGGTCTCACCGGTGAGCAGGAAGACGATCGGCAGCAGCGCGTCGAGCAGGATGATCGAGCCGGAGAGGTAGTAGCTCGCCGAGAGCAGGTACTGCAGCTTCTGTCCCGTGCTCAGCCCCTGCCGCAGCAGCGGGTTGTACTTGAAGATCACCTCGAGGCTGCCCCGGGTCCAGCGGAACTGCTGCTTGTAGTAGTTGAGGAAGTCGTCGGGGGCCAGCCCCTCGGCTAGGACCTTGGGCACGTAGACGCTCTTCCACCCCTGCTCGTGCATGAACAGCGAGGTGAGGAAGTCTTCGGCGATGTTGAACTCGCACATGCCGCCGGCCTCGGCGATCGCGCTGCGCCGCACGGCCATGTTGGTGCCGCACATGAACGCGGAGTCCAGCCGGCTCTTCCCCGACATGATCGGCCCGAAGAACAGCGTCTGCTGGTCC
>JALYNA010000286.1 GCA_030773455.1 Actinomycetota bacterium | reverse complement strand
CGCGGCCGCGGCCGCGGCCGACGGACGGGAGGGCTGACGTGGCCGGGGCGACCAGGGCGGCCGGCGCGACGGGCGGCACGGGCGGGACGGCGAGCGCCGTCCCCGTACTGGAGGTCGCCGATCTCTCCGCCTCCTACGGCCCGGTCAAGGCGCTGGACCGCGTCTCGCTGCGCGCCGAGGCCGGCCGGGTCACCGCCGTCCTCGGAGCCAACGGGGCGGGTAAGACGACGCTGCTGCGCACGATCAGCGGGCTGGTGCGCGGCACCGGCGGGACGGTGCTGCTCGACGGCACCGACATCACCCGCGCGCCGGTGGAGGCGATGGTGCAGAAGGGCATGGCGCACGTGCCCGAGGGCCGCGGCGTCATCGCCGAGCTGACCGTCGACGAGAACCTCCGCGTCGGGTCGCTGTTCCGCGGCAAGGTCGGCAAGGAGGAGTTCGACCGGGTCTACGACCTGTTCCCGCGGATCGCCGAGCGCCGCGACAACCCGGCGCACACGCTGTCCGGCGGCGAACGACAGATGCTGGTCGTCGGCCGCGCACTGCTCGCCCGGCCACGGATCCTGCTGCTCGACGAGCCCTCCCTGGGCCTGGCGCCGCGGATCGTCGCGCAGATCTTCGGGCTGGTGCGCCGACTGGTCGACGAGGAGGGCCTGTCGGTCCTGCTCGTCGAGCAGAACGCCCGCAGCGCCCTGTCGGTCGCCGACGTCGGGGTCGTGCTCAACCTCGGCCGGGTGGTCGTGACCGACGAGGCCTCGCGACTCATGGCCGACGAGGACCTCCGGCACGCCTACCTGGGCTTCTGAGCCCTCCGACCAGCCAGGAAGGCAGCACCTCCGTGCAGCAGTTCGTCAACGTCACCCTCACCGGGCTGATCTCGGGGTCGGTCTACGCCGCCTTCGCGCTCGCCCTGGTGCTGATCTGGCGGTCCACCCGGATCGTCAACTTTGCGCAGGGCTCGATGGCCGCGGCCACCAGCTTCATCGCCCTGGCCCTCATCCAGGCCGGGCAGTCCTACTGGGTCGCCCTCGGCGTCTCGCTGGCCGCCGGATTCCTGCTCGGCGCCGTGGTCGAGCGGGTGGTGATCCGGCCGGTGGAGAACGGCCCCGAGCTCAACGCCGTCATCGTCACGCTCGGCCTGTTCATCGCGATCCAGGCGCTGATCGCGATGGTCTTCGGGTCCTCCTTCGAGTCCTTCCCCTCGCCGTTCGGTCTGCGCGGGTTCACCGTCGGGGGCACGACGATCGCGGTGACGCCCAACAGCGTCTACGTGCTGGTCGCGGTGCTGCTGACGATGCTCGGCCTGGTCGCCCTGTTCCGGTTCACCCGCGTGGGCCTCGCGATGCGCGCGTCGGCCTTCGGTCAGGAGGTCGCCCGGCTGCTCGGCGTCCGCGTCGGCCGGATGCTCACCCTCGGCTGGGGGCTGGCCGCCGTGGTCGGCTCCCTCTCCGGGCTGCTCATCGCCGGCGGTGGCCTGGTCTGGCCCGCCTACATGGACGCGCTGATCGTCTTCGGCTTCGTCGCCGCGGTACTCGGCGGGCTGGACTCCCCCGTCGGCGCGGTCGTCGGCGGCCTGTCCATGGGCCTCGCGCTGGCCTACGTCAGCGCCTACGTCGATCCGGCTCTGGTGAACTTGGCCGCCCTCGTGATCCTCATGGTGGTGCTCCTGGTCAAGCCCGGCGGCCTGTTCGCCAGCAGCACGGCACGGAGGGCGTGACCGCCATGACCAGGCCGCAGGACACCGCCACCACCTCGACCGGCGAAATGACCTCGGAGTCCCCCACCGAGGCGACCACCGCCGCGGACGCGTCGTCGTCCGCCGCCCCCGCGGGCCGCGCGCTGCTCCCGCAGAACACGCTGCTGCGCCACCTGCTGGTGCTGCTGCTGTGCACGGTCGGCGCCGTGGCGCTGCTCGAGCTCACCGACCCGTTCCGCAACTCCCAGCTGGCCCAGCTGTCCTACTACGCGATCGCCGCCGGCGGTCTCACCGTGCTGACCGGGCTCAACGGCCAGATCTCGCTCGGCCACGGCGCCCTCATGGCGGTCGGCGCGTACACGACGGCGCTGTTCCTCGGCGCCGACGAGCCGCTGCCCCTGCCGGTGGTCCTGCTCGTGTCCGTCGCCCTGGCCACCGCCGTCGGTGCGCTGGTGGGGGTGGCCGCGGCGCGCCTGCACGGCCCCTACCTGGCCGGCGCGACCCTGGCACTGGCCGTGGGCCTGCCGGGCCTCGCGCTCTACTTCCGGGAGCTCCTCGGCGGCGAGCAGGGCCTGCCGGTGCAGTCCCCGCGCGCGCCGGAGTGGTTTGAGGGCTTCATCGGCCTCGTGTCCGGCAACTCGGCCACGACCACTAAGTGGCTGGCCTACGTGGGCGCCATCTGCCTGCTCATCACATTCTTCCTGCTGGCCAACCTGGTGCGCAGCCGGATCGGCCGCACCTGGCGAGCCGTGCGCGACGAGGAGGTGGCCGCCGAGCTGGCCGGCATCGACCTGGGCATGTGGCGGGTGCTGGCCTTCGTGGTGAGCGCGGCCTGCGCCGGGCTCGGCGGCGCGGTCTTGGCCCTCGTCGTCCGGCTGGCCGCCCCCAGCGGCTTCACCCTCGTACTGTCGCTGGCGCTGCTGACCGCGATCGTCATCGGCGGCCTGGGCAGCCTGCTCGGCGTCCTGCTGGGTTCGGTGCTCCTTGTGTTCCTACCGCCCCTGATCACCAACCTGGGCGTCAGCGCCGGGTTGGACAACACCGAGGCCGCGCAGCTGGCGCCGTTCGTCTACGGCGTCGTGCTGATCCTGGCCATGGTCTTCGCCCCCGCTGGCTTCGTCGGGACCGTCCGGCAGCGCTGGCTCGCCACCCGCGCCCGGCGCGCGACGCGCGCCGCCCAGGGCTGAAACCCACAGCCATCCCCACAGACCCCCGGCGGTTGCGTCCGGGAACGCGAGAAGGAGCACCGTTGACCAGATCCTCCCGGCGCCTGACCCGGCTCCTCGCCACGGCCACCGCCGTTTCCGCGCTCGCCGCCTGCGGCGGCAACGGTGGCGGCAGCGGCGGTGGCGGAGGCGGGGGCGAGAACGAGGCCTCCGACATCGGCATCACCGCGGACAGCATCAAGATCGGCGCGCACTACCCGCTCACCGGCGTCGCCGCCCCCGGCTACAGCGAGATCCCGACCGGTGTGGCCTGCTACTTCGAGTTCGTCAACGACGCCGGCGGCGTCAACGGCCGCACGATCGACTACGTCTACCGCGACGACGCCTACAACCCGACCAACACCAGTGCCGTGGTCAACGAGCTCGTTCTGCAGGACGAGGTCTTCATGACGATGGGCGGCCTCGGCACCCCGACGCACAGCGCCGTCCTGGACTTCCTCAACGGCGAGGGCGTCCCTGACCTGTTCGTCGCCTCCGGCTCGCTGCTCTGGGACAACCCGGAGGAGAACCCGTACACCTTCGGCTGGCAGCCGGACTACGAGATCGAGGGCAAGATCGTCGGCCAGTACATCGCCGAGAACTTCCCCGACGCGAAGGTCGGGCTCTTCCTGCAGGACGACGACTTCGGCGAGAACGGCGAGGCCGGCGTCCGGCAGTACATCGACGACCAGATCGTGGCCGCCGAGCGCTACGTGCCGGGCAACGTCGACGTCGGCCCGCAGATCGCCGCGCTGCAGGCTGCGGGCGCGGACTTCGTCGTCGGCTTCAACGTGCCCAGCTACACGGCGCTGTCCCAGCTGACCGCGCTGCGGCTCGGCTACGACCCGCAGTGGTTCTACTCGAACGTCGGCTCCGACCCGGCGCTCGTCGGTTCGCTGCTGAGCCGGTTCTCCGAGGGCAAGGTGAGCAACGCCAGCCTGCTCGACGGCGCGCTGACCACCGAGTACCTGGCCGGCGTGGACTCGGCCGACGACCCGTGGGTGCAGCTGTGGCAGCGGGTGTGGGACGAGTGCGACGCGGCCGACGGCGAGCTGACCAACTTCCGGATCTACGGCATGTCCCAGGCGTACACGGCGATCCAGGCACTCCAGGCGGCCGGGCAGAACCCGACGCGCGACGGGCTGGTCGAGGCCGTGGAGCAGGCCGGCGGCGACTTCCAGGGCCCGGCGTTCGCGCCGTTCCGCTACTCCGCCGACCGGCACGCCGGCATCTCCGGGGTGCAAGTGGCCCGGATCGCCGGTGCGGGCGCCGAGGAGCTGACCCCGGTGCTGGTCACCGACAACGGGGACGCCGACATCAAGGAGTCCGACGCCGAGCCGACGACGCCGCCGGAGAGCGGCATCCCGGACGTCGAGCCGGTCGTCGAGTGAGGAAGGACCCCGTCCTCCTCACCCCTCGCATGCTCGGAGCGGTGCCCTGGACGGGGCCGACGTGACCGCCGGCGGGCCGCCGTCGACGTTGCCCGGCACATAGCGCTCGGCGGC
>JALYNA010000285.1 GCA_030773455.1 Actinomycetota bacterium | reverse complement strand
CGCCTTGTCGAGGACGTCGACGCAGGCCTGGGTGATGACGTAGGTCACGGTGGTTCCCTCCCGGGGACGTGCGGGCTTGCTCCGCCGGCGCTGCGGCCGGTCGTTCCGACGTTGAGTATGGCCCGTGAGGCTGTCGTGAAACGGAACGGGTGACCGGTCGACCCCCTGCCGGGTGGGACCCGGGCCGACGGCGCCCACGCCGACGACGCAGGATCGTGCCGTGGGACAGCGCCGGTCGCCCCTGGACGTCGAGGGCCTGGAACTCCTGGCGGCGCGCGGCTGGCGCGGCACCGAGGAGGGCTCCCTCGGCGGCTGGCTGCTGCGCGCCGGGGGCGGCTTCACCGGCCGGGCCAACTCCGCCCTCGTCGTCGGCGACCCCGGGCTTCCGCTGCCGGAGGCGGTGGACGCCGTCCAGCGCTGGTACGCCGACCGCGGCCTGCGGCCGTGCGCGATGCTGCCCGGCCGGCAGTCCCGCCCCGCGGACGCGGCCTTCGCCGCGGCCGGCTGGGAGCGCGACGAGGACGTGCTCGTCCTCACCGCGCCGCTGACGCCCGCTGCGGCCGACGGCGTCCCGGTGCACTTCTCCCCCGAGCCGGACGACGCCTGGCTCGCCGGCTACCGGCACCGCGGCCGGCCGCTGCCGCCCTCCGCCCGTGCCGTGCTCACGAACGCCGACGAGGTCGTCTTCGCCTCCGTGCGCCGAGACCAGCCGCCGGCACCGCTGGCGGCCGTGGCCCGCGGGGTGGTCACCGACGGGTGGCTGAGGGTCGCCGCGGTCACCGTCGAGGAGCGGTACCGCCGGCAGGGGCTGGCGGGCGCCGTGATGGGCGCCCTGCAGCGCTGGGCGGCCGAGCGCGGCGCGCAGTGGGTGTACCTGCAGGTGACGACGTCCAACGCCCCGGCACGGGCGCTCTACCGGCAGGCGGGCTTCGTCGAGCACCACCGCTACTCCTACCGGTACGCACCGGCCTGACGTCCCGGACGGCGGGTCGCGCCGGTCTCACCCGGACGAGTGGCCAACGGGTGGGTCGGCTCACACCCGGCACCGGACCGGCCGAAACCGGGAGCATGTCCGACATCGGGCGCACCGGCACGGTGCCGCCGTCCCCCTACGACGCCGAGGCGGCGGTCGAGCGTCTGCTGACGCAGCTGCGCCGGCGGAGTGGGGCGTCCCGGGTCGCCGTGTGGGTGTACGAGGCCACGACCGAGATGGTCGTGCCCTACCGCCAGTCGGTCTCCCCGGACGCGATGCCGGACTGCCAGCCACCGGTGGTCGACCACGCGGTGCCCCTGGCCCGCTCACCGCTGATGACGGCGGTCGTGCGCGGTCGCCGGCCGGTGCTGGTCGAGGAGGGCGACGCCACGCCGTCGCCCCCGTGCTGGCCGCACAGCTCGGCGTCCGCTCGGTCCACGCCGAACCGCTGCTCGCCGACGACCGGGTGGTCGCGGTGCTCACCGTCGAGCCGGCCGCCGCCGGGAGCCGTGTGCCCCCAATCGTGCCGGAGCTCGCCGAGGCGGTGTCCGCCGCCTGGTCGCGCCGGTCGGAGACCCGCCGGCTGGCCCAGTCCGAGGTGCTGCTCGGTTAATCCAGGCTGCCGCCCACGCCCGGTCGATGGAGCACCTGCTGGCCGGGGCCTGCGAGCAGCTGGCCGGGCTGGGCGGCGTGGAGCGGGCGTGCGTCTTCCTCGTCGACGAGGACGGTCGGCTGGTACCGGGCATGGCCAGCTACGCCGACGGACGGCGCGACGCCCGGATCTGGCGGCAGTTCCGCAACGCCCCGGTCCCGCTCGAGCTGGCCGAGGCGGTGCTGCGCACTGGTGAGCCGCTCGTCGCCGACCGCGACTCCTAGCTGCTGGCCGGCTGGTGGGTGGAGAACTTCTCCATCGCTTCGGCGCTCGCCGTCCCGCTGGGCCGGCAGCCGAACGTCAACGGCGTCCTCACTCTGGACAGCACCCGGCTGCGCACCTTCTCCGAGGACGTGCGCCGGCTGGCCGCCGCCGGTGGGGCGCACCTGGGCAGCGTCATCCAGCAGGCCCGCACCAGCGAGGCACGCGCGGCCTCGCTGCGCACCGCCCGCGCCGTCCGGAGATGCTCGTCGCCGGAGCCACGACCACCGGAGTGGACGAGGCCGCCGAGGTCGTGGCCCGTGCGGTGCAGGACCTCGCCGGCACAGAGCGGAGTGCGGCCTTCCTCGTCGACGACGCCGGCATCGTGCGGGCGGTGCGACACGTGAACTGGCCGGACGCGCACCGGCAGGTGGTCGCCGAGTACGTGGTGGGCAGCCGGGCGGACGACGCGCCCCTCTGGCGGGCGACCGTCCGGGACCGCAGTCCGGTCTTCGTGGAGGACGCCGCCGCCAGCGACCTGCTCGACCCGCGGCTGGTCGCGGCCCTCCCCCTGCGCTCCTACGTCAGCGTCCCCCTGCTGTCCGGCGACCGCCTCCTCGGGATGGTCGTGTGCGGCTCGGTCGCCGCCTCCGTGCAGTGGTCACCGGCGGTGCACGAAGCCGTCCGGCAGGTCACCCTGGAGGATGCGCTGGTCGTGGAGAACGCCGAGCTGCGCGCCGTCGAGCAGCTCCGCCTGCGGCAGCTGGCGACCGAGGCGCACCACGACCCGCTCACCGGGCTGGCCAACCGGCGCCGGTTCACCGAGGAGCTCGAGCGGACCGTCCACGGGCCCGGCGCCCGCCGGTGCGCCGTCGTGATGATCGACCTCGACCGGTTCAAGGAGGTCAACGACAGCTTTGGGCACACCGTCGGTGACGACCTGCTGTCCCTCGTCGGTCCGCGCCTGCAGCAGGCGCTGCGCGCGGGCGACCTGCTGGCCCGCATGGGCGGGGACGAGTTCGCCGTCCTGCTGCCGGACGCCGACGAGGCCGGCGCCCGGGAGGTGGCCGACCGGCTCGGGCACGTGCTGCGCGAGCCCTTCGTCCTCGACGGGATGTCACTGACCGTCGACGCGAGCATCGGCGTCTCGCTGTGCCCGG
>JALYNA010000284.1 GCA_030773455.1 Actinomycetota bacterium | reverse complement strand
GCACCGCACCGACCGTCTCCAGCAGCGTCAGCTCCCCGCGCAGCAGCCGGGACTCGGTCTGCAGCCGCCGCCGGGTCGCGGACTCGGCCAGCAGCGTCTGCCGGTCCTCGGTGGTCAACAGCGCCGCCGAGGCCACCAGGTAGGACAGCGCCCTCGGGTCGCCGGAGACCGCCGCGAGCAGGTCGGAGGTGTCGGGCTCTTCGCCGTCGACGCCACCGGTCAGCGTGGTCACCGCGGTGACGTAGCGGGCGAACAGGTCGCCCACCCCACGAACCAGCACCTCCATCGAGCCGCGCGCCACCTGGGAGACGAGGTCCTCGTGCGCGGCGTCGGCCGGCTCCCCGCTGGGCACGGTCAGCCCGTCGTGGTCGCCGGCGGCCTCCTCGGCCGCCTCCTCCTCGGCCAGCCACTCGATCTCGGCCTGCAGGTAGGGCGGGTCGTCGCCGACGACGACGTCCAGCAGACGGAAGCGGTCGGTACCGACGGTGACGATGCGGAACCCGCCGTCGGGCTGCGGCCGCACGGTCTGCATGCGCGCGGTGCAGCCGACGTCGTAGAGGGCCTCGGCCGGAGCGACGTCCTCGACCTCCCAGCCCTGCCGGATGGCCACGACCCCGAAGCAGCGGGCCGCGCCTTCCGGCAGCTCCAGCAGGTCGCGCACGAGCCGCCGGTAGCGCGGCTCGAAGACCTGCAGCGGCAGGACCACCCCGGGAAACAGCGGCGTCCCCAGCGGAAAGAGCGGGATGACGTCCACGGCAGGCGAGCCTACGGGTGGGCCAGGTCCCCGGACCGGGCAGCACGCCCGGCCGCCCACCCCCGGCGGCTACCCTGGGGTGTTCCGTCCCCGCCCCGGAGGTCCGCCCGTGCTCGCCCGCATCGACCTGCGTGGATCCGCCCTGCCGGGGGTGCATGAGCTCGCCGGCCTGCTGCCCCGCGCCGCCACCGACATCGACTCGGTGCTGGCCACGGTGCGGCCGCTGTGCGAGGACGTGCGGGTGCGCGGCGCCCAGGCCGTCCGCGAGATCACCGCCCGCCTCGACGGCGTCGACGCCGAGGACTTCGCCGTCCCCCCGGCCGCGATCGACGCCGCGCTGGCCGGTATCGACCCCGCCGTCCGCGCCGCCCTCGAGGAGGCCATCGCGCGCGTCCGGAAGGTGCACACCGACCAGCGCCGCACCGACGTCACCACCGACGTCGTCCCCGGCGGCACGGTCACCGAGCGCTGGCTGCCGGTGCGCCGCGTCGGCCTCTACGTGCCCGGCGGGCTGGCGCCGCTGCTGTCCAGCGTGGTCATGAACGTCGTTCCCGCGCAGATCGCCGGGGTGGAGTCGATCGCGGTCGCCTCCCCGCCGCAGCGCGACCACGGCGGGCTGCCCGACCCCGGCGTCCTGGCCGCGTGCGCGCTGCTCGGCGTCACCGAGGTCTACGCCGTCGGCGGGGCGCAGGCCATCGCCGTCTTCGGCTACGGCGCGGGCTCGTGCGAGCCGGTGGACATGGTCACCGGCCCGGGCAACGTCTATGTGACGGCGGCCAAGCGGCTGCTGCGCGGGCTGATCGGCATCGACTCCGAGGCCGGTCCGACGGAGGTCGCCATCCTCGCCGACGAGACCGCCGACCCGATGCACGTCGCCGCGGACCTGATCAGCCAGGCCGAGCACGACCCGCTGGCCGGCGCCGTGCTGGTCACCGACAGCGAGGCGCTCGCCGACGCCGTCCTCGACCTGGTCCCCGGGCAGGTCGCCGCCACCAAGCACTCCGACCGGATCACCACCGCGCTGGACGGCAGCCAGTCGGGCATCGTCCTGGTGGACGACGTCGACGCGGGCCTGCGCGTGGTCGACGCCTACGCGGCCGAGCACTTGGAGATCCAGACGCGGGACGCCCGCGCGGTGGCGATGCGGGTGCGCAACGCCGGTGCGGTGTTCGTCGGCGCCTGGTCTCCGGTGTCGCTGGGCGACTACATCGCCGGCTCCAACCACGTGCTGCCCACCGGTGGCTGCGCGCGGCACTCCAGCGGCCTGTCGGTGCAGTCGTTCCTGCGCGGTATCCACCTGGTCGAGTACGAGGAGCGGGCCCTCGCCGACGTCGCCGGGCACATCGACGCCCTGGCCGGCGCCGAGGACTTGCCGGCGCACGCCGCCGCCGTCCGCGCCCGGCAGCGCGCATGACGCACGCTGTCGTGCCGGGCGCGGACGAGCTCCCACTGCGGCCCGAGCTGCGCGGACGCACGCCCTACGGCGCTCCGCAGCTGCAGGTTCGGCACCGGCTCAACACCAACGAGAACCCGCACCCGCTGCCGCCGGAGTTGCTCGCCGACCTGGGCGCGGCGCTGGGGCACGTGGCGCTGGAGCTCAACCGCTACCCCGACCGGGACGCCGTCGAGCTGCGCCGCGATCTGGCCGGTTACCTGACCCGCACCAGCGGTCAGCCGGTCGAGCCGGCGCAGGTGTGGGCGGCCAACGGCTCCAACGAGGTGCTCCAGCAGGTGCTGCAGGCCTTCGGCGGGGCGGGGCGGACGGCGCTGGGTTTCACGCCGTCCTACTCGATGCACCCGATCATCTCGGCCGGCACCGGCACCGCCTGGGTCGACGGGCGCCGCCGCGAGGACTTCACCATCGACCCCGCGCAGGCCGCCGCCCAGGTGCGCGGGGCCCGCCCCGACGTCGTCTTCGCGACCAGCCCGAACAATCCGACCGGCACCGCGGTGCCGCTCGAGACGATCACCGCCGTCTACGACGCCACCGAGGGCGTGGTGGTGGTCGACGAGGCCTACACCGAGTTCGCCCGCACCGGCACGCCGTCGGCACTGACCCTGCTGCCCGGCCGGCCGCGGCTGCTGGTCAGCCGCACGATGAGCAAGGCCTTCGGGATGGCCGGCCTGCGGCTGGGCTACCTCGCCGCCGACCCGGCCGTGGTGGACGCGTTGCAGCTGGTGCGGCTGCCGTACCACCTGTCGTCGCTGACGCAGGCGGCCGCGCGGACGGCGCTGGCGCACACCGACGCGCTGCTGGCGACCGTCGACGCGGTCAAGGCCGAGCGGGACCGGATCGTCGCCGCGCTGCCGGGCATGGGGCTCACCAGCGTCCCCAGCGACGCGAACTTCGTCCTGTTCGGGCATTTCGCCGACGCCCCCGCCGTCTGGAAGGCGCTGCTGGCACACGACGTCCTCGTGCGCGACGTCGGCCTGCCCGGCTGGCTGCGGGTCACGGCGGGCACACCTGCGGAGACCGACGCCTTCCTCACCGCGCTGGGTGAGGTGGTCGCCGAACAGCACCTGGGAGACTCGACCGCATGAGCCGCACCGCGCGCGTCGAGCGCGAGACCAGCGAGACCAAGCTCGTCGTCGAGCTCGACCTCGACGGCACCGGCACCAGCTCGATCAGCACCGGGGTCGGGTTCTACGACCACATGCTGACCTCCCTGGCCAAGCACAGCGGTATCGACCTCACCGTGCGGGCCGACGGCGACCTGCACATCGACGCCCACCACACCGTGGAGGACGTCGCCATCGCGCTCGGCCAGGCGTTCGCGCAGGCCCTGGGGGACAAGCGAGGCATCACCCGCTACGGCGACGCCACCATCCCCATGGACGAGGTGCTCGCGCAGGCCGCCGTCGACCTGTCCGGCCGGCCGTACTTCGTGCACAGCGAGCCCGAGGGCATGACCCCGATGATCGGGCCGGACTACCCGACGTCGCTCACCAAGCACGTGCTGGAGTCCTTCGCGTTCAACGCACGGATCAGCCTGCACGTGCGGGTCCTCTACGCCGGCCGCGACGCCCACCACATCGTGGAGGGCCAGTTCAAGGCACTGGCGCGCGCGCTGCGGTCCGCGGTCGCCATCGATCCGCGGGTGACCGACGTCCCCTCCACCAAGGGCGCGCTGTAAGCAGCATGACGTTCGCCGTCATGCTGCTCGTCCTCGGCGGCTTCCTGCTCGGCGGGGCCTGGAGCATCTGGAAGGCCGACCACGACACCAAGGGCCGCACCGGCCCGCAGGTGGCCTTCGCCGTCCTACTGCTGGTGGCGGCGGTCCTGGCCACGGCGTCGGGGCTCCTCCGG
>JALYNA010000283.1 GCA_030773455.1 Actinomycetota bacterium | reverse complement strand
CCTACACCGAGGACGGCGGCCTGCCGCTGCCCGGGCTGGCCGCGGACAACACCCTCGTCGTCGAGGCCGACTGCCGGTACTCCAACTCCGGCGAGGGGCTGCACCGCTTCGTCGACCCCGAGGACGGGCAGGTGTACCTCTACACGCACTTCGAGCCGGCCGAGGCCAAGCGGGTGTTCACCTGCTTCGACCAGCCCGACCTCAAGGCCACCTACACGGTCCACGTGACCGCGCCCTTCGACTGGCAGGTGGTCTCCAACACCGGCGAGCGCACCATCGAGGCCGGCCCCGCGGGCTCCCAGCTGGTGCACTTCGCGCCGACGAAGCGGCTGTCGACCTACCTGCTCGCGCTGATCGCCGGCCCCTACGCCCGGGTCACCGACTACCACGAGGGCATCCCGCTGGGGCTGTACTGCCGCGCCTCGCTGGCCCAGTACCTCGACCCCGACGAGCTGTTCCGGGTCACCAAGCAGGGCTTCGACTTCTACCACCGGGTCTTCGACTACCCCTACCCGTTCGACAAGTACGACCAGCTCTTCGTGCCGGAGTTCAACGCCGGGGCGATGGAGAACGCCGGCGCGGTGACCTTCCTGGAGGACTACGTCTTCCGCTCCAAGGCCACGCGGGCCCGCTACGAGCGGCGCGCGGAGACGATCCTGCACGAGCTGGCGCACATGTGGTTCGGCGACCTGGTCACCATGCGGTGGTGGGACGACCTGTGGCTCAACGAGTCCTTCGCGACCTACATCTCCACGCTGTGCCAGGCCGAGGCCACCGAGTACACGACCGCGTGGACGACGTTCGCCAACACCGAGAAGGCCTGGGCCTACGCGCAGGACCAGCTGCCCTCGACCCACCCGGTCGCCGCCGACATGGTCGACGTCGCCGCGGTGGAGGTGAACTTCGACGGCATCACCTACGCCAAGGGCGCCTCGGTGCTCAAGCAGCTGGTGGCCTACGTCGGCCGCGACGAGTTCCTCGCCGGCATTCGCCGCTACTTCCGGGCGCACGCGTTCGGCAACACCACGCTGGCCGACCTGCTCGACCCGCTGTCGGAGGCCACCGGCCGCGACCTGTCCGCGTGGTCCCGCCAGTGGCTGCAGACCAGCCAGGTCAATACTTTGCGGCCGGTCCTCGAGCTCTCCGACGACGGCCGCTACAGCCGTTTCGCCATCGCGCAGACCGCCGTCCCCGACCACCCGGTGCTGCGCCGGCACCGGCTCGCCGTCGGCCTGTACGACAAGGGCCCCGAGGGGCTGACCCGCCGCACCCGGGTCGAGCTGGACGTCGAGGGCGAGCTGACCGACGTCGCCGAGCTCGCCGGCCACCCCGCGGCGGACCTGGTGCTGATCAACGACGACGACCTGACCTACGCCAAGCTCCGGCTCGACGAGCGGTCGATGGCCACCCTTCAGGAGGCCATCGCCGCCATCCCGGACCCGCTGGCGCGCGCCCTGTGCTGGTCGGCGGCGTGGGACATGACCCGGGACGCCGAGCTGCCGGCCCGCGACTGGGTGACGCTGGTGCTGGCCGGGGTCGACGCCGAGACCGAGATCAGCGTTGTCCAGTCGCTGCTGACGCGGGTGCAGTCGGCACTGGCCAACTACGCCGACCCGCGCTGGGCCGACACCGGCTGGCGCGCGCTGGCGGACAAGGCGCTGGCGGCGCTGGAGGCCGCGGCGCCGGGCAGCGACACCCAGCTGCAGTGGTCGCGCACCTTCGCCGCCGCCGCCCGTACCGAGGAGCACGCCGCCGTGCTGCGCGGCCTGCTCGACGGCTCGCGCGTGGTGGAGGGGCTGCCGGTCGACGCCGACGCCCGCTGGGCCTTCCTGCACGGGCTGGTCGCCATCGGCGCGGCTGGGGACGCCGAGATCGCCGCCGAGGAGGCGCTCGACGCCACCGCCACCGGCGCCCGGCGGGCCGCGACCGCCCGGGCGCTGCGGCCGGCGCCGGAGGCCAAGGAGGAGGCCTGGACCCGGGCCTTCACCGACGACGCCATCCCCAACGCGGTGCACGAGGCGATGCTGCAGGGCTTCTGGCACCCGGCCCAGCGGGCGCTCACGGCCGGCTACGTCGAGCGGTACTTCACCGACATCGGCCAGCTGTGGGACCGCCGCCCGGGCGAGATCGCCAAGAACGCGGTGCAGTACCTGTTCCCGCCGGTGGTCGAGCTACGCACCGTCCAGGCCGCCGACGCGTGGCTGGCCGGCGACGACCACCCCGCGCCGCTGCGTCGGCTGGTCGCCGAGGGCCGCGACGGCATCGCGCGGTCCCTGCGGGCCCGGGAGCGGGACGCCGCCGAGAGCTGAGTCACTGTCGGCCTACCGGCCGACACCGCGGCCAGGTGCCGTCCCGGCTGCCGCTGAGCCCCCCGTCCTTCGTCGGGGGACCCTCCGGGCCCCCGCTCCTCAGGACACGGAGGCCGGATGGGTCCGGCCTCCTAGTGGGTGCGCAGCCCGCGGGGGTGGCCGGCCTGGTCCGACAGCTGGCGCAGGCCGTTGACGATGCCGCCCACCAGGTCGCCGGAGGCGAAGGCGTTGGTCATCGACAGCACGGC
>JALYNA010000282.1 GCA_030773455.1 Actinomycetota bacterium | reverse complement strand
CACCGCCAGGTCGGCCGGGCCCAGCTCCAGCGGGACGGCGCGGTCCAGCTCGGTCAGCCGCCGGTTCTGCAGCACCGAGGACAGGTGCTCGCGCAGCTTCTCGCCGACCTTGCCCTTCACCGTGTCGACCTGGTCGACCAGCGCGTCGAGCGAGCCGTACTCGCGGACCCACTTGGCCGCCGTCTTCTCCCCCACGCTCGGGATGCTCGGCAGGTTGTCGCTCGGGTCGCCCCGCAGCGCCGCGAAGTCGGGGTACTGGACCGGCGAGAGCCCGTACTTGGCCTCGACCTCCTCGGGGGTGAACCGGGTGAGGTCGGAGACGCCCTTGCGCGGGTAGAGCACGGTGACGTGCTCGTTGACCAGCTGCAGGGCATCGCGGTCGCCGGTGCAGATGAGCACGTCCATGCCCGCCTCCACCGCCGCGACGGTGAGAGTGGCGATGACGTCGTCGGCCTCGTAGCCCTCGGCGGTGATGACCGGGATGTGCAGCGCGGCCAGCACCTCCTGGATCAGGCTGACCTGGCCGCGGAAGTCGGTCGGGCTCTCGCTGCGGTTGGCCTTGTACTCGGCGTAGATCTCGCTGCGGAAGGTCTTGCGCCCCACGTCGAAGGCGACCGCCACGTGCGTCGGCTGCTCGTCGCGCAGCACGTTGATCAGCATCGAGGTGAAGCCGTACACCGCGTTGGTCGGCTGCCCGGTCGTCGTCGAGAAGTTCTAGACCGGCAGGGCGAAGAAGGCGCGGTAGGCCAGCGAGTGCCCGTCGAGCAGCAGCAGCCGTGGGCGCTGGGCGGCCGGGTGAGGCATCGCCGTGGAGGCGGTGGGCGCGGAGGTGGTAACCGGAGCGGACATCGCCGCCGATCCTAGGAGGACCCCGTCGTCCCCCCACCCCTCGCGAGCTCACGGCGGGACCCTGCAGCGGGGCCGCCGCTGCCCCCTACCCCTCGCGAGCTCGGGGTCGGGACCCTGCAGCGGGGCGGCTCGATACGGTGCCGGGGTGACCGCTGACCGTCCCGCCTGGCTCGAGGCGGGAAGATGAGCCCGCTGGACGACAAGCTCGGCATCCGGATGACCGACTTCGACCCCGACCACGTGGTCGCGACCATGCCGGTCGAGGGCAACCAGCAGCCGTTCGGCCTGCTGCACGGCGGCGCCACCTGCTCGCTGGTCGAGACCGTCGGCTCCTGGGCCGCGGCCCTGGGTGCGGGCCCGGGCCGGCAGGCGGTCGGGGTGGAGCTCAACGTCAGCTACCTGCGGGCGGCGACCGCGGGCGTCGTCACCGCCGTCGCCAGACCGGTCCGCCGCGGCCGGACCCTGACCACCTTCACCATCGAGGTCACCGACGAGCAGGGTCGCGTGACCGCCACCGCCCGGCTCACCTGCATGCTGCTGGCCGCCTGAAAGAGGACCACCCTTCCCCCACGCCTCGCACGCTCGGCGCGGGACCCTGAGGGGTGGCCGTCGTCCCCCCAGGACGGGGCTGCCTCAGCCTTCCGCGGCGTCGAGCAGCGGCACCAGCCGGGCCGGCGGACGACGGCGCACCAGGCGACGGCGCGGGACCGGGACGGTGCCCCCGCCGCGCTGCCAGGCCGCCAGCGTCCGCGCGAGCGTCTCCCGCGGGACGATCCGGCGGGTGGTCAGGGGCGCGAAGCCCATCCGCGCGAAGAACCGCTGCCGCTCGGCCTCGTGCCCGCCGACGGCGCCCACGACGTGGGCGGCCCCCACCTGGGAGGCGTAGGCGACGGCCGCCTCGAGCAACGCGGCGCCGGCGCCACACCGGCGATGGTCGCGGTGGACGACGAGGTTGTCGACGGTCACCTGCGGGACGCCCAGCACGACCGACAGCAGATCGACACCGAGGACCGCCAGGCCCACGGCCACCTCGCCCCCGCCCGCACCGCCGTCCGGCGCGTTCGGCCCGGGCAGCACCGCGAGCACCACCCGGTGGGCCGGGTCGGCGAGCAGCCGGCGGAATCCGGCGGCGGCCGCGGCGCCAGGGGTCTGACCGGTCAGCACCCCTTCGGCGTGGGCCTCGGCGCGGTGCTGGCGCACGAGGGCGAGCACGGCGGGCAGATCGGCGGCTCGCGCGGTGCGTGTCGTGACGCGGGACCGGGTACCGGGAACTGACACAGGCCCTCCCTGGACGGTGGCCGCAGCCTGCTCCTCCCGCCCCCCGTGATCACGACGGCGCGCCGCCCGTGGGACGGGCGTGACTGGTGCGGCGTGTCGCGGACAGGTAACAGGTCGACGCGACGGGAGCGGCGGGAATCGCGGCTGGGTTACCGTCCCCCCGATCATCAGCGTCAGGGAGGTCGAGTGACCAACGCGGCAGGCCGTGCCACCCGGCACGGCCGACGACCGGGCCCGGTCGGCGCCCCGACGGGGCCGGCAGGCGGTCCCCGTCCCCGGAGGTGGCACACCACCCTCCTCCGGGTCGTGCTCGTCGCCGCCTTCGGGCTGGGGCTGGCCCTGGTCGTGCCGGGCATCGCGCAGGCCGAGGGCGAGCAGGTGAGCGGCACCCTGCAGACCAGCGCCAGCGGGCCTATCGAGGGCGTCCAGGTGACGGTCACCACGGCCGCCGGGGACGAGGTGGGCAGCGTCGAGACCGACGACAGCGGCCGCTGGTCGGTCCCCCTGCCCGGTCCGGGCCAGTACGTCGTCACCGTCGACGCCGACGACCTGCCCGAGGGCGTCGAGCTCAGCGGCGAAGCCAGCCGGACGGTCACCGTCGACCCCGGCCGACGCCAGCCGGTGACCATCGGCCTGGAGGACGGCAGCCGTGGCGGGGGTGGCGGCAACGTCCGGGCGGTACAACTGCTGGTCGACGGCCTGCGCTTCGGCCTGCTCATCGCCATGTCCGCAGTCGGGCTCTCGCTCATCTTCGGAACCACCGGGCTGACCAACTTCGCGCACGGCGAGCTGGTCACCATCGGCGCCATCGTGGCGTGGTACATCAACGTCGACGGCGGGGTGCCGCTGATCCCCGCCACGTTGATCGCCATGGCCGTCGGCGCGGCCTTCGGCGCGCTCAACGAGCTGGGCATCTGGCGGCCGCTGCGCCGCCGGGGCACCGGCCTGATCGCGGCGCTGGTCGTGTCGATCGGCCTGTCGCTGCTGCTGCGCTACCTCATCCAGATCGCCTACGGCGGCTTCTCCAACCCGTATGCGCAGTACCAGAGCCAGCGAGCCGTGAACTACGGCGTCTTCACGCTGACCAACAGGGCGCTGCTGTCGATCGTCCTGTCGGTCCTGGTGCTCGTGACCGTCGCCGTGATGCTCCAGCGCACGAAGATCGGCAAGGCGATGCGGGCGGTGGCCGACAACCGGGATCTGGCGGCCTCGTCGGGCATCGACGTCAACCGGGTCATCATGGTCGTCTGGGTGATGGGCGGGGCGTTGGCCGCGCTCGGCGGGGTGCTGCTCGGGCTCTCCGACCAGGTGCAGTGGGACATGGGCTTCCGCCTGCTGCTGCTCATGTTCGCCGGCGTCACCCTCGGTGGCCTCGGCACGGCCTACGGGGCCTTGGTGGGCAGCCTCGTGGTCGGCGTCTTCGTCCAGCTGTCCACCCTGGTCATCCCCGACGACGTCAAGTACGTCGGCGGGCTGCTGCTGCTGATCGTCATCCTGATCATCCGTCCCCAGGGCATCCTGGGCTCCCGCGTGCGGGTGGGCTGAGCCATGGGAGAGCTCCTCGACGCGCTGGCGGTCGCGCTCAAGGCCGGCCTGGGCTTCCAGGCGATCTTCTTCTCGCTCCTGGCGATCGGGATCAACGTGCAGTTCGGCTACACCGGCCTGCTGAACTTCGGACAGATCGCCTTCGCGATGATGGGCGGCTTCGGCATCGCCGTCGCCGTCTCCCAGTGGGGGCTGAGCTTCTGGGTGGGTGTCCTGGTCGGCCTGCTCGCCGCCGTCGTGCTGTCCCTGCTCCTGGGCCTGCCGACCCTGCGGCTGCGGACCGACTACCTGGCCATCGCCACGATCGCGACGGCGGAGGGTCTGCGGCTGCTGTTCCGCTCCGTGTCGGCGACGCCGGTCACCGGTGGGACGCGCGGCCTCGCGGCGTTCAACGGCGAGTTCATCGCCCTGGCGCCCTGGGACACCGCCGGGCGCTATCCCGTGCTGGGCACCACCTGGAGCGGCGGGGAGCTGTGGGTCGCCCTGGTCGGCTGGACCCTCGTCGTCCTGTCCTGCCTCCTCGTCTGGGCGCTCATGCGCAGCCCCTGGGGACGTGTCGTCAAGTCGGTGCGCGAGGACGAGGACGCCGTCCGTTCCCTGGGCAAGAACGTCTACGTCTACAAGATGCAGGCGCTGGTCCTGGGCGGCGTGCTCGGCGCACTCGGCGGGATGGTCTACGCGGTGGGCACCGGGTCGGCGATCCCGGACCAGTACCAGAACGCCAACACGTTCCTGGCCTACGCCGCCCTGATCCTCGGCGGCGCCGCCCGGGTGCTCGGTCCGGTGGTCGGGTCCATCCTGCTGCTGTTCATCGTCCAGTTCGCCGACACCGGGCTGCGTACCCTGATCGACAAGGGCGCCGTCCCGGAGGGGCTGCTGTCGGCGACCGACGTGGCCCAGATCCGATTCGTGCTGGTGGGGCTCGGACTCATGCTGCTCCTCGTGTTCCGGCCGCAGGGCATCTTCGGTGACCGACGAGAGGTGATGCTCGATGCCCGCTGATCCCCAGACCGGGCCGCCGGCCGGGTCCGGCGCCCACGGGGCGACCGCGGCCGGGGCGACCCCGCAGGCCTCCGCCGGGACGGCACCGCAGCGCCTGGCGCGGGCCGCGCTCCGCGACCTGCCCTGGGAGGTGGGTGTCCCGAAGCCCGACCCGGCGATCGTGGTCGACGGCGTGACGCGGACCTTCGGTGGTCTCACCGCCGTCGCGGTGGACCACCTGGAGATCCAGCGTGGCGGGATCACCGGTCTCATCGGCCCGAACGGCGCCGGCAAGACGACGCTGTTCAACCTGCTGACCGGCTTCGACCAGCCCAACACCGGCACCTGGTCCTTCGACGGCCGCCCGCTGGGCAAGCTCGCGCCGCACCAGGTGGCCCGGCTGGGCGTCGTCCGCACCTTCCAGCTGACCAAGGCGCTGTCGCGGCTGACCGTGCTGCAGAACATGCTGCTGGGCGCCCAGGGCCAGCGGGGAGAGAGCTTCCTGCGGGCGCTCGTGCCCGGCACGTGGCGCTCCCAGGAGCGGCAGAACACCGAGAAGGCGATGGAGCTGCTCGCCCGCTTTAAACTGGACCGGAAGAAGGACGACTTCGCCGGCACCCTGTCCGGCGGCCAGCGCAAGCTGCTGGAGATGGCCCGCGCGCTCATGAGCGACCCGAAGGTGGTCATGCTCGACGAGCCGATGGCCGGAGTGAACCCGGCGCTCACCCAGAGTCTGCTCGGGCACGTCAAGGACCTCCGCGAGCAGGGCAT
This sequence comes from Actinomycetota bacterium, assembly GCA_030773455.1. GTDB lineage: Bacteria > Actinomycetota > Actinomycetes > Mycobacteriales > Geodermatophilaceae > Geodermatophilus. The sequence continues at coordinate 1,085 of JALYNA010000282.1, read as the reverse complement.
GACGGTCGTCTTCGTCGAGCACGACATGGACGTCGTCCGGGACATCAGCGACTGGGTCGTCGTGATGGCCGCCGGCAAGGTCATCGCCGAGGGCCCGCCGGAGTCCGTCAGCCAGAACCAGGCGGTCGTGGACGCCTACCTCGGCGCCCACCACGACGCGCCCCTCACCGTCGAGGAGGAGGACCTCGTCCTCGCCGAGGCCGAGCGGGCCATCGCCCGCGAGGAGCAGGCCGACGGCGAGGTCATCGGCTCCGACACCGGACCGGAGAGGAACCCGCGATGAGCACCATGGACGACCCGGCGATGGAGGACCCGCTCTTCCAGGTCGGCCACGGCCAGGGCGGCACTCCGGACCAGCGGGCGGTCGCCGGCGAGCTGTCCCCCGCCGAGAAGGCCACCACCAGCGAGGAGCACCGGCGGCTGGCCGAGGGCGCGCTCGTCCGGGCCGACGCACTGGTCGCCGGCTACGTCCCAGGGGTCAACATCCTCAACGGCTGCGACTTCTACCTGCAGGACGGCGAACTGGTGGGCATCATCGGCCCCAACGGCGCCGGGAAGTCGACCCTGCTCAAGACGCTGTTCGGGCTCATCCCGGTGCGGTCGGGCTCGGTCAGCCTGCGCGGGGAGGACATCACCGCCGCCCCCGCCCACCGGCTGGTCTCCCTCGGGGTGGGCTACGTGCCGCAGAACAACAACGTGTTCCCCTCGCTGACCATCGAGGAGAACATGCAGATGGGCGCCTACCTGCGGCCGAAGACCTTCCGGCAGCGGTTCGACTACGTGGCCGACCTGTTCCCCATGCTCGGCGAGCGGCGTCGCATCAAGGCCGGGTCGCTGTCCGGTGGGGAGCGGCAGATGGTCGCGATGGGGCGGGCACTGATGATGGAGCCGTCGGTGCTGCTGCTCGACGAGCCGTCAGCCGGCCTCTCCCCCGCCTACCAGGACGAGGTGTTCATCCGCTGCCGGCGGATCAACGCGACCGGCGTCTCGATCATCATGGTCGAGCAGAACGCCCGCCGGTGCCTGCAGATCTGCGACCGCGGCTACGTCCTCGACCAGGGCCGCAACGCCTACACCGACACCGG
>JALYNA010000281.1 GCA_030773455.1 Actinomycetota bacterium | reverse complement strand
TCGCGCCCGGCCCCTCGTTGGACCCCGTGGTGGGGTAGGTGTTGCGGGCGAACGTCGGCAGTCCGATCTCGTTGATCCCCTCGATGTCGCGCACCGCCCCGTCGACGACGACGCCCACGACGCCTCTCCTGGCGACCGCGCCCGCGATGATGTCACCGAGGATGGCGGCGTCCGCCCTGCCACCGCCGTCGACGGCCACCACGTCCCCGGACTGGGTCATGTCTGGCATCTTCAACATGAACAGGATGTCCCCGGGCTTGGTCCAGACCGTGACCGCGGGGCCGCAGAACTCCGCTCTCCCGGCGATCCTGCCAAGGCCGGGCCCGACCACCCCCACCGGCCCACCGCAGTCCGCTATCTGGGTGGTGGAGAAGCCCGCCAGGGCCGTGACCGCGGCAGCCGGCGGGCGCTCGATCGCCTCGACGACCGTCCACTGCTGGGGGTGCGACCTGCTCATGCCACGGCCTCCGACTGCACGGTGTCGCGGTTGAGGGGCAACCGGAGGAAGGGAGCATCGACGACCTCGATACCGCTGAGATCAGCGTCGGTCACCGCACTGCGTCGAGGTCGCCTCTCCACCACGAGTACGTGGCTGCTCTGCAGGGTCGCCGGACTCCCCGGGACGGCCAGCCCATCGGCGAAGGTCGTCATCGTCGGTGCATCCCTCTCGTCAAGTCCTGCGCCCCCGAACGTGGCCGCACTCACGGCTGCCGGCCGGCAGACGAGCGAACGTCCCTGACCGCAACACCGCACGACACCACGGCCGGGACGCGCCACCGGTTTCGCCGTTGCGCAGGACTACCACTCCCAGCCCGGCGTCCACCAGACGCAACAGCCCGGGGAGCCGGGTCCTGGCCGCGTGACGGCAACCTCAGCCGCTGGTGTGGCCTCGGGACCTGGTCCATCCCGCTCGGTCGCCGAACCAGCAGGACGACGGAGCCAGGCCCGTGCTCCGGGGTACGGGACGTGGGCTGCAAGCCCCCCCGCAGCACCAGGCGGGACGCCTGAGGAGAGGGCCGTCGCCACAGCGACGAACGCCGTCCGGGTCCCCGCAGTACGCCGGCGATGTACTCACGCGGCTCAGTGCGCCCGTCACCAAGGTGAACAAAGCGAGCCCGACCTCATGCGGTCTCTCGGCCAGCAGGGGCGGCAACACGCCGCAGTGCTGTCCCGCCGTCTGGCCGGGCCCACCCTCCTGGCTCGCCGACCGGCACGGGGTGCACGCGCCGTTCCAGCCGGTCATCCCTGGCGTCGGCGGCCGGATGCGGGCTCCGACGCCTACGGGGCCTCAGCCGGGGCGCCGTGAGGACCACCCGGCTCCATGACCGGTCCGCGCCGACGGCAGGCCGCTGCCGACCGTGGCCCGGCGGATCTCCGAGGCGGTGGCGAGCGACCGGCCCGCCTGCTGCACGGCGCGGCAGGCCTCGGCGACCATCTCCGCGTTTGGCGTGGTGCAGCCGAGGGGCGCATCCTCCAGCCCGACCCGCAGGTGGCCGCCGCGCGCCATGGCGACGTCCCAGAGCCCGTCGAGCTCGACGCCGAGACCGGCGATCATCCAGGGGGCCCCGGGGTCCGACGCGTCGAGCAGGCGCAGGAAGCTGTCCAGCGCCCACTCGGTAGGCGGCAGGCCGAAGGCGAACGCCGTCGAGAACATGAACCGGTAGACCGGGCTCGGCGAGCCGGGGACGGCGGCACGCAGAGCGGCGCCGGTGCGCAGGAAGCCCGGCTCGTAGATGGCGTAGCTGGGCACCAGGCCGTGCTCGCCGCACAGCTCCAGCCCGGCCCGCACGTCCGAGGCGGAATTGGCGTAGAGGAAGCCGTCCTCGCCGTCGCGCAGCTCGGCGAAGGTCGCCAGGGTCACCGACCCGGGATCCACGACGCTCCACTCGATCAAGCCGGCCCGGCCTAACCGCTCCACCACCTCGTAGCGCGCCCGGGCCTCGGCGGGTCCCTGCGACGGGCGTGCGCCCATCGGCACGGTGGGATAGCAGATGACGTCGCAGCGGCTGCGGATCGCCTCGAAGACCGGTGCGTAGAGGTCGTATGCCTCGCGTGGGCTGCCGGAACCCTCGTCGTAGGCGTGCAGGTGGACGATTGCCGCTCCGGCGTCCGCGCAGGCGACCGCCTGCTCGACGATCTCCGCCCGGGTCACCGGGATCCCCGGCTGCCGCTGCCGGGTCCATGGACCGTTCAGCGCTGCCTCCAACCACACACCCTCGGTCATGGCACCTCCACCATGTTCGGCAATCGTCGGGCGTCAGTGTCGGCGGGCCGGCCGAGGTCCGCACGGTCGCCAGGAGCCTCGATGAGACCCGCCGGGACCGCTGAGCGCATCGCTGCCCCTGCATACGTGCTCCGGCTGGCTCATGACCCGCTCCTCCCGCCGGCCCGGGCCGACAGGCTCGGCAAAGATTCCCGGCGACGTGACCGTCGCCGAACTGCCCGGCGCCCGGGCACGTCGGCCCGCCGGAATGCGCCGCCGGCAGGTCGACTCAGCCGTGATGGGCCGCGCGGGGCCGGCCGAGCACGTCGAGGCCGAAGTCGGAGCCAGGATCGCGCCACACCGAGTGAACGTGGTCGGCGCCGCGCTGCGTGTTGTCCCTCTCGACCAGCAGGTGGGGTCCTTGCAGGCGGTAGTAGCGCGGTTCCCCGGGGGTCGTCGGGCCTGCCAGGGCGACGTGGACGGCGTCGAGCGCGGCCTCGTCGTCGTAGCGACGCACCGGGGACACCTCGGGCGGCACGCGGTCGAGGTAGGTGCCCAGGAGTGCTCGCAGCATCCCGCGCTTGCCCCGCGGCTCGGGGGTGTACTCGACGGCCCCGTGGTCGGCGTCGTCGTAGCCTCGGCCATCCGGTGGGCCACGTCGCGAGCGGGGACGTCGTCGGCCACGGTCCCGGCAGCAGTCACGGCCGCAATGCAGCCCCGCAGCCCGTCGGCCCGCCGCGGGAGCGATGCCGCTCCGTCCCGGCCTGCGGCGTCGGCGTCCCGGCCCTGACGTCGACACCTCCGTCCCGCCGGCGGCTGTCG
>JALYNA010000280.1 GCA_030773455.1 Actinomycetota bacterium | reverse complement strand
GGTTGATGCACACCGGTCGGGCATCCCGCTACACACTTCCTCGCGGCAGAACCCATCTGTGCTCGAACGCGAGCACCTCGGCGGCGATCTCCAAGTCGGTGTCGTAGTGCACGATCGTCATCCGGTGCTGAGCTGCCAGCACGGCGCTCAACAGCTCGGCGATGCCTACCGCTCGGTGCCGCCCCGTCCGGGCCAATGCGCGCTGCGCGTCGACCACACACTGCAGTGACCGTCCTCAGTCGGCAGGTACTCGTAGGCTTCCCGGCGGTCGGCCCGCACTTGCTCGTAACTCCACCCGGCTACGGGCGCTGCCGAGCGCCAGGGTGGCGCAGGTGGACACCAGGCCGCCGGTGATGAGTGGCTCCAACCGGTCCGTGACGGCGGCCAGCCGCATCCGGGCCGCGGCGCTACCACGACGACGCGACCGGCCTTCTCGCGTGATCCCTCGCCGAGCGCGCTACCCCGGTCACACCGGCTGGGCTTTCTTAACCCGCGCCGGCTCGCCAGCGGGTGAGCACAGGAATCAGCCATGCGGAGAGCGGCCGCAGCCGCGCGCGTTTGTGGCGAGTCGCTTCTCGGTCACCATGACGGTGCATGGTGCGGCCCGCGGGGTAGGGATGAGCCGTTCACCCGTACCGAGTCAGCTGGAGTAGACGTGAGCGAACCGGACATCGAGGAAACCGGAACCGGGGACGCCGCCAAGCGCATCGGGCAGGCGCCGACGACCACGGACGTAACCGACCCAGAGCGGTCCTCTCGCAACACCGCTGCCGGCAGCGGCTCGGAGCCTGGCCAGGGCCCTGTCCAGCCGTCCGCTGACGAGGGCGTGGATCCCTCGGGGAGCATCGAGCCGCACAACGAGGGGCAGGTCTGACCCGACCGGTTTTCGGGCGGAGGTGCCCGACTCGCTGCCTGCCGGAGCACCGTCGCCTGGCAGGTAGTCCCGTCGCCGTCGTCCGCAGGGAATGCGCCACCCGAGCTGCGGCCGAACGGTAGGGGAGGGACGTCGCGTGGCCCCGTAGCGCCGGTCATGCCGAGGACCCAGCACGGATGGGCTCGAAGACCTCCGTGCGTCACTGCTCGCACTCCGTGTACCGGCGGCCGAGGCGAAGCCGATTGCTTGGCGTCGGGTCACGGACCTGGGTGCGGTGACCTGTCGTCCCTCCCCGCTACTCGACGCGGATTCCGCGGTCGGCGACCGCGGGAGGCTCGTCGGCAGCAGGGGTCGCAACTGGGCCTCCGCCGCCAGCGCCGCCGCAGCGCCAGGACACGCACTCCCTCCGGCGGACGGTGGGCTGCGTCGGATCGCCGTGGCGTCGATGCCCTCGGCCACGTGTACCTCGCCCACCTGTGCGCGCCCGACGGGCCAGGGCCGGTGTGGCTCCCGCATCCGTTGCCGGAGGAAGCTCCGAATCGGTACGGGACGCGCTGGCCGGCGGTGCGGCTGCCCTTTGACTGGCTACGGGAGGCGTCGTATGACGTCCTCCACGTCCAGTTCGACCTCGACGTCTACACCCGACCGAGCTGCGGGAGATCGCCGGCATCGTCCGCCGCAGAGGGATCCCCCTGGTGTTCACCGTGTACGACCTCCGCACCACCACCCGGGAGGACCGGGGCGAGCACGAAGAGCGGCTCGAGGTCCTCGTCGACTCCGCTGACGCGCTGGTCACGCTCACCCCGGCCGTGGCGGGCGCTTGGCAGCCCCGTCGTCTTCTCCCGCTGGTCACCCCGGACTCGAACCCTCTGTCGATCCGATCCTGGCGCCGCCACCGGCACCCGCCGACCACTAACCTGACCCCGCGCCAGGGTGGGGACTTTCGGTGAGCACACCTGGGGAGATTCGGCGAGCGCCATCAACTGTGCCGGGTATCCACGCCGCCCCATGCGGCCCTTCCTGGTCGATCAGGAGGCCGGAGTATGAGAACCCGACTCCGGAAACCAGGGGCACACCATTCTCGATCGACACGCCGACCTGCAACGTCGCATCCAGCGGCTTCATCACCGCCGCTCGCTTCCCCACACCGCCTCATCAGCGGCGTCCCGATCGAGCGGCAGACCTCATGGACCTCCGGACCGCCACACGCAGTGAGACCGAGCAGTCAGCCGGGCAGGTGCACGAACTCTAATTGGATGTTGTTCGGGTCGCGGAAGACGAGCGTGGAGTATGGGATCGGATCGGTGACGTCGGTGACCGGCGAGTGGTCGACGTCAACACTGTCGAACCATCTGGCCCAGTCGTCCAGATCGCCGCGGTCGGCGACGGCCAGTGCGAAGTGGTCCAGCCCGGTCGCCGTCTCATCGGCCCGCGCGCCGGTGTTGCCGTCATGGTGGTGCATGCCTATGCCCCAGGACCCGCCAGGTTCGAGCAACAGGATCCCGTAGCCGGATCCCTCCGAGCCGTGGTGGGGGAACTGCATCGGCAGCGGCTGCAGCCCCAGAACCTGCTGATACCAGTCGACGCTTGCCTCGACGTCGGTGACGGTGATGGAGAAGTGGTGGAAGCCGGTGAAGTGGGGGCGCGGGACGTCGATGCCTGTCATGAGCCCTCCAACGGTGCGGGGAGGCGGAGATGGTTGCGTGCGCGTGCACCCCGTGCAACGGCAGCCGGTGCGCGACCGTGGCGGAAGTTCCCGTCGCAGCGGGTCGTCACCTTGGGGCAGGACCCACCCACCGTGGGATGCCACCCCGGCGGCATCCCGCCAGGTGATGGGGGAAGTCCAGGCTGTTGGGCATAGGTGGTCACGCGCCAGGACAGCGGGAAACTGCGTCCGGTGCCACAGTGACCTGCGCGTACGCGGTCGCGGCCACTGACGCCCGAGTACTGATGACCGGCGTGCGGCGCGACCATGGCAGCGGGCAGCACCGGCTGGGGCTGGCCGCAGACCTCGCCGAGCAGCCGGCCCACCAGGTCGCGCAGCTCCTCCGGATCAGCGGGGTAAAACCGGCCGGCGACCGCGGATGGGCGCACGCGCACGGGTCAGCTCCCGGCCAGGGACACCGGCAGCCGCCGCACTCCCCACCGGCCGACCGGCCCGTCGTAGCGGCCCGGGACGGCGGCGCCGCACGAGGCGCAGCGCCCGTCGTCGGTGAGCCGGTAGCGCCCGATGACGTACCAGTCCCGCTCCACGACGGCCTCGCCGCAGGCGGGGCAGGTGGTGCGGCCACCCTCGGCGTCGTGCACGTTGCCGGTGTAGACGAAGCGCAGCCCGTGGCGCAGGGCGATCCGCCGCGCGCGGCTCAGCGTCGCCGGCGGTGTGGGCGGGACGTCGCGCATCTTGAAGTCCGGGTGGAAGGCGGTGAAGTGCAGCGGGACGTCGGTCCCCAGGTTCTCGGCGATCCAGGCGCACTCGGCGCCGATCTCCTCGTCGGAGTCGTTGTGCCCCGGGATGAGCAGCGTGGTGATTTCCAGCCACACGTCGGTCTCGTGCCGCAGGTGGACGAGGGTGTCGAGCACCGGCTGCAGGCGGGCGGCCGCCACCCGCCGGTAGAAGTCGTCGGTGAACGCCTTGAGGTCGACGTTCGCCGCGTCGACGTGCGCGTACAGCTCCCGCCGCGCGTCGTCGTGCACGTAGCCGGCGGTGACAAGGACGGCCTTGATTCCCCGTGCCCGGCAGGCGTCGGCGACGTCCACCGCGTACTCGAGGAAGATCGTCGGGTCGTTGTAGGTCATCGCGACGCTGCGGCAGCCCAGCCGCTCGGCGGCCTCGGCGATGTCGTCCGGGCCGGCCACGTCGGAGAGCCGCTCGATCTCCCGCGACTTGGAGATGTCCCAGTTCTGGCAGAACCGGCAGGACAGGTTGCAGCCCGCGGTGCCGAACGACAGCACCGCGCTGCCCGGCAGGAAGTGGTTGAGCGGCTTCTTCTCGATGGGGTCCACGCAGAACCCGCTCGACCGCCCGTAGGAGGTCAGCACGACCTGGTCGTCGACGCGGCCGCGCACGAAGCACAGCCCCCTCTGGCCCTCGTGCAGCCGGCACTCCCGCGGACAGACGTCGCACTGCACGCGACCGTCGTCGAGCCGGTGCCAGAACCGGCCCGGCACCGTGAACCGGTCGTCGAGACTGATCTCGGCCGTCATGACGCCTCCCGCACCCACGATAGGCGTGCGAGAGGGCTCGACGGTCTTGCGCTGAGGACGGGTTCTCCAGAGCAGGACCCGGCCCCAGCGCACATCATCGCCCGGGAGCCGCTGCTCAGACGTTGACCGGCACTGGCCGTCGGCTTCCCAGCTCTGGCCGATGCGTTGATTGGCGTCGGGGTCCGCGGGTCCCTGACGGACGTCCTGCGGAACGGTTGCGGATCGGATCGGCGCGCCCGGACGGGACTGCTGCGCCTCAAGGCGGCCTACGGGACATCGTCGCGAGGAAGGGCGGACACCCTATGAAATTGACCGGGGACGTCGCGGGCATCGCATGCATCCCTCCGGGTCGCCCGGCGAGGAGAAGTCCGTGCAGGCGTCAGACATTGTCCCCAGGGCTGCTGTCACCGACCCGATCCGGTGCACGGCGGGGACACCATCACGTGTCTTGAGACTTCTGCCGTGGGAGCCCGGCTGTGTCCCTTCCTGCCTCGGTTCACTGGTTCTGCATGGCCAGCATGAGGTGCGCGTCCAGGACCGGCGCAAGCCAGGCGGCGTAGCCGACAGTGACGTGGTTGTCGTCGCGGTAGAGGAGCTGGTTGCTGACGATCACCGGGCAGCGCGCCGCCGTGCAGAACAGGTCGGTCAGAACCGCGTAGTGACCGCCGCCGGCCGCCGTCGCCTGCTCCTCGGCGGCGATGCCGGCATCGTTCACCGCGATGGCGCGGTCGGGGCTGCAGGCGGTGGCCGAGTCCAGGTGCTCCGACAGGCAGGTCGGGACGAAGGACTGCGGGTCGGGAACCGGGCCCAGGACCAGGACGGAAGCGCCGGTGGAGCGCAACTGCTGCACCAGGCGCGTCAGGCTGTCGAGCCACTCCTGGCTGTAGACGGTGAAACCGAAGTCGGGGCCGTACCGGCGGGACATGCCCACCACGATCAGGGCCGGTCGTTCGCTCCGCAGCCGGTCGAGGATCTGGCTACGCCACTGCGTGCATTCGGTGTACGTCCGGCCCAGGTAGGGGCTGGTGATGGGCAGGTCCAGCAGGGGACACGTGACCTTTCCCATGGTTTCCAGCCGCCACTGGCGTTGGGCGGCGACCCGCTCCAGCGCCGGGGACCACATGGCGGCGTGCGAGTCTCCGACCAGCGCCACCCTGGTCGCGGAGGTGGTTGCCCCGGAGGCGCATTCTTCCTGGCCGACGTACAGCCACGACCGCACGCAGCCGTTGACGAACACCCGGGGCTTCTCGGCGAAGGCATCGGCCAGCGGAGGAGTCAGGTTGGCCGGCACGGCCTGGACATCGGTCGACGCGAGCACCGCGGACTGGACCTGGGCGGTCACCGCCTGCAGCGCCGCCTCCGCCGGATCCTGGGTCGGTACCGCGGGTGTCGCCGGATCCGGCGTCGGTCCCGCCCCGATCTCCGGGGCCTCGGCCGCCGCTCCCTGTCCGACCGGTGCTGGTACGGCGGACAGGAGGACCAGCGACGCGCAGACACCCATCGCCGTGAGCCCGCCACCGAGCAGGAGGCTGCGGCCGCCGGAGCCGCGCAGCGGCGCCGCGAACCGGATCGGGTTCTCGACGGCGACCAGGGTGAGCGCCGCCAGGCCCCCCGCCACGCCCGCGGCGAGCACCCGGCCGGGCAGGTCGAGGGAGTGCCCCACGAGCGCAGGCGCCAGCAGCAGCACCGGCCAGTGCCAGAGATACCAGGAGTACGACAGGCGCCCGACCACGCGCATCGGCGGGGTGGAGAGCGGCGCGCCGACCCCCCACCCCGGTCCCGCGCAGCCACCGATCAGGACCAGTGCCGCGCCCAGCACCGGCAGGAACGCAGCGACACCGGGGTAGGGCGTCGACTCGTCCAGCCGCAGACAGGCCAGCACGATCAATGCGAGTCCGGCCCAGCCGCCGAGACCGGCCGCCCGGGGCGGGAGCCGGCGCCACCACGCAACGCTGAGAGCCAGCAAGCCACCCACCGCCAGTTGCCACGCGCGCGCCGGCAGCGAGAAGAAGGCCCACGATGGCAGGTCCGTGGTCCAGCGCAGGGACAGCAGGAACGAGGCTCCCGCGACCAGCCCGAGGACGATCAGGGGAGGCAACATCGAGCCCCCGGTACCCGGCCGCGCCTGGTCGCTGTGCCGGGAGAGCCGTGAAGTTAGCCATCCCACGGCGATCAGCAGCGCCGGCCATAAGAAGTAGAACTGCTCCTCCACGCCCAGGGACCAGTAGTGCTGAATTGGCGAGGGCGGCATATCCGCGGCGAGGTAGTCGGTCCCCTGGACAGCGAAGCGGTAGTTGCCCACGTACAGCGCCCCGGCCACGGCATCGCCCAGAACCGACCGTGCCTGCAGCGGGGGCAGCAGCCACACCGCCGCCACCGCGGTCGCAATCAGTACCAGGACACCGGCCGGTAGCAGCCGGCGGGCACGAGCACCGTAGAACCGCCCCAGCCGAACTGTTCCGGTGCTCTCGACCTCCCGCCACAGCAAACCGGTGATGAGGAACCCGGAGATGACGAAGAAGACGTCCACGCCGACAAAGCCACCCGAGAAGCCCGGCACCCCGGCGTGAAACAGAACGACCGCCAGCACCGCCACGGCGCGCAGGCCCTCAACGTCGGGACGAAATGCGGAGCCCCCGCGGCGGCCTTCCATCGGACGAGGCTAGGCGTGTGGAGAGGACTCCGGCAGATCGGCGTCCCTCGAGGACTCAGATCAGGTGTCCGGGAAACCGGGTCAGGATCCGCAGGACCCGGAGGGCATGCCGGCGGCCCTGCTCGACGGCGAGCCCGTCGACCCCGCGGCGCTGTACGACGGTCGAGCCCTGGGGGCGCTGCTGCGGGGCTGAGCGCCGAACGCCGGGACCGGCCGGGTCGACCGGTCGAGCCGCTGCCGTGGCGAGCCGACGGTCGGGGGTACTCGCCTATCAGCCGAACGCGCCACATCCTCGAGCAGACGGCCGGACAGCAGCCGCCTGCGCGGACCCGAGTGGAGGGACCTACATGCAGCGGACGGGATCCGGTTGCGGCGGTCCGATGGACTACCTCGCCACACTGTTCCCCGGCGAGCCGCCCCCGGGCAGGCCGGGGGATCCGGGCGTGTTCGGTCCCAGCTCCGAGGTCTGGCGGATCGGCCGGGAGAGAGCGCTCGTCGCGGCCGGTCCGGCCGCCCTGTTGCTGCAGCTCTCGCATCCACTCGTCGCTGCCGGCGTCGCCGAGCACAGCGGCTTCCACACCGATCCGCTGCACCGGTTACGCGCCACATTGGACGCCACTCTCACCATCACCTTCGGCGACCGTGAGCAGGCAGCCACCGCAGCCGCCCGGATCCGGTCGCGTCACCGGCGAGTGACCGGGCGCACCCGCACCGCCGTCGGCCCCTTTCCCGCCGGCACCAGCTACCGGGCCGAGATGTCCCGGTTCGGAGAGCTTCTCGGCGTACCGCAGGAGCTACTGCCACGCAGTTTCGCGGACTTCACCGACTACATGAGGTCGATGGACGACGCGGTGCTGTCCGTTGGCCCGCAGGCACGGGCACTCGCCGCCGAAATCCTCTCCGCCGGGACCCGCGGGCTTCCCTGGCCCTTGAGCGACGGCGTCGGCGGACTGGTCGCCGTCCTCACCGCCGGCCTACTGCCGCCCCGGTTGCGCGCCGACTACGGGCTGAGGTGGGGCTGGCGGGAACGGCAAGCCTTCCGCGCCGCCCGCCTCGGCTCCAGGACCGCGATACCTGCCCTACCACTGCATGTCCGCTGCTGGCCGCACTACCTGTCGGCCCAACACCGCCTCCAACAAGACACCCCGTACAACCACACCGGCCGCGCCCCCGGCCAGGGCCGTGCCCAGGCGAGCCGTAGTGCCGCGTCGCACCCGCCTACTCCGCGCGCGCCCCGCAACCCGGAGTGAGGCACGTGTCGGCGTGCGGTACTCCTCCGAGCGTCAGTCGGCCGGCGACCGGTGAGGTGCGCAGCCCGGCCGCAAGCACACATGTCCACCGGCCAACACGGGCTCGACGAGGCCGGATGCGCAATCACGTCGCTCTCCGGCGCGCGCCGCGGAGTTCGACCCAGGGCTGCGGGGGCGGTGCCAGCCGGTGTTGTCCGCACGGACGCACGTCCCTTCATCGGCAGCAGGGGCCGGCCGTCAGCAGGCGAGTGCGTCTGTGGCATCGCGCTCCTGCAACCCCACAGAGGCAGCCCCGCGATCGTCCGCCGCAGGGCTGTCGTTTCTGACGGTCTTGTCGACGTACAGCCGGAAGCGACGTACGCCGACCCTCCCATCCGCCGCGACTGAACCGCCGGGAAGTAGCTCTCGAAGCCGCCGGGCGTGGACACCGAGGTACACCGCCTCATCCGGCTGACCGTAGGGCTGTCGACCCGCTCCACCGGTCGTGCCGCCGGATGCTGCGGTGGCATTCCATGCCTCACGTGTCCCGATTGCCCTCTTGCCCGCTTCGGGCAGCAGCCCGAGAGGTCGGATCAGGCCGGTTCCAGGCCTGTCCCCGTGCCACCGTCCGTGTGGGTCACCTGTACGATCACCTGCTCGTCGTTCTCGGTGTAGCCCTCGTAGCGGAAACCGACCCCGCTGCCCGCCACGAACTCCTGCCACGCACGGTGCTCGTGCTCCTCCCAGCCGGCGTAGTTGAAGTACTCGTCGAACAGGATCACGGTGCCGGGGTGCATCCTCGGGCCCACGTGGTCGAGCACCGTGCTCGCCGAGGAGTAAAGGTCGGCGTCCACGTGCAGGAACGACACCGGCCCAGGTTGCTCGGCGAGGAACCGGGGCAGCGTGTTCGCGAACAGACCGACGACCAGTTCGGCACCCGGAACCGTCGGGACGGCGTCGACGCGGAAGGCGCCGGCAGGAAAGCGCGAGCGCCAGTCCTCGGGCAGGCCCGCGAAGGAGTCGAATCCGTAGACGCCCTTGCCGGCGCGGGCCTGCGCGATGGCCGTCAGCGTCCCGCCGGTGAACACCCCGAACTCCAGCGCCAGCCCTTCGGGAGGCGCCAGTCGGAGCGCATGCGCCAAGGTCTCCGACGGGTCCTGGAAGATCGGGACGGTCGGCATCGCCTCCTGGGCGAACCGCGCGCTGGCCAGGACGGCCGCCCGCTCACCGGCTGCCCGGATGTCGCGGCGATCGCGCATCTCCGCCTCCCGCACCGCGGCGATGACGCGCTCGGACTCCCCACGCAGCGTGTCCTCGGCGTGGCGACCGTGCCGCCGAACGATCTCCTCCACCTCCGCCCAGTGCTGGGCGAGGAGGCCTTCGAGGTCGCGGACGACTGCGTGGTGGAGAACGTCCCCACCTGTTCCCAGCCGACCCTGTCCGGCCAGCCCGAGGACCCGCACAAACGCGCGACGAACTCGACTCAGCACCCGCGGCTCCCGACCACCCGTTCCTCGATCCGCTCGTGGTCGGTCGAAAGCCTCTCAGGAACCGGCCGTCGACGCCCCATGACAGGTTGACGAGCGGGCGCAGACGAGTCGGCCTCGGTGGCCAGCCGTGTGCGGATGTAGCGAGTCGCCCCTCGGACACCGAGTTGACCCCCACGGCTGGAGGGCCGTAAGGGTTCAGTTTTTGATGGGGACATCCGCGTGTTTCCCGGGCGCTCCAGCGAGCACCTGCTGCGGACCGTTCGAACGCGCTGGCACATGTGACCGCCCAGTGGGCCCCTCGTTTGCGGAGCTCTGGCGACCGTCACCGCTGCGTGGTGGGATACCGGACCAGCGGAGCCGTGCTCGTGCACCTGGTACCCCTGCACGAGCGCACCAGCCCTCGGTCGGTGCAGCCGTCAGCAGGAGCGGAGGCCGTCATGACCAACGGAGCAAGCGGAGCAGCACGGGTATCGGTCTGCCTGGGCTTCGACTTCGACGCGATCTCGTTGTGGATCGGATCGATGGGGTCCACCAGCCCGAGCATGATGTCCAGAGGCGAGTTCGGCGCGGCGGCGATCCCCCGGATCCTCGACCTGCTGAAGCGCTACGACGTCCGGGCGACGTTCTGCGTCCCCGGGCACAGCGTCTACGCCTATCCGGACCTCGTCCGTCGCATCCGCGACAGCGGCCACGAACTGGGCCACCACGGCTGGGTCCACGAGAACCCGCAGAAGTTCGACCGGGACGGTGAGCGGCGGAACCTGGAGCGTGGGTTTGAGGCGTTCGACAAGGTCGTCGGCATCCGCCCGCGCGGCTACCGCTCCCCCGCCTGGGACTTCAGTGAGAACCCCATCGATCTGCTGCTCGAGTTGGGGTTCGACTACGACTCGAGCTGCATGGGCAATGACGTTCACCCGTACTATCTGCGGCAGGGCGACAAGGCGTCCCCGACGGAGCCGTACGTCTTCGGTCAACCGGTGGAGTTGGTCGAGGTCCCGGTCATCTGGGGCCTGGACGACTTCCCGCCCTTCGAGTTCGTGTGGGGCAGCAACTCCGGCCTCGCCAGCCCCTCCGACATCGAGGAGATCTGGCGCGGCGACTTCGACTACGCCTACCGGCACGCCGGCCTCGACGGCGACGGCGCGGTGTACGCGCTGACGATGCACCCGCAGGTGATCGGCCGTGGTCACCGCATGCTCATGCTCGAACGGCTCCTGCAGCACATGTCCGGCCACGACGGCGTCGTCTTCGAGACGATCAGCGAGTTCGTGGACAGGTGGAAGGCCGCGAACCCGCTCGACCAGTGGAGGACCGGGCATCCCGAATACGCCGAGTCCGGACTGCGCGGCGCTTCCTGACGCCCCGACAGGTGCCGCATCTCGTCGTCGGAAGGGTTGGGTGGCGTGACCGCCGACGCGGAGTACGAACTGGCCGGCCTCGAAGGCCCGGCCGAGATCCTGATCGACCGCTGGGGCGTCCCGCACATGTACGCCTCGACCCTGTACGACGTCTTCCGAGTGCAGGGGTTCAACGCAGCCCGCGACCGGTTGTGGCAGCTGGACTTCTGGCGCCGCCGGGGGCTCGGCCTGCTCGCCGAGGTGTTCGGGCCGTCGATGGTCGAGCGCGATCGCGCGTCCCGGCTCTTCCACTACCGCGGGGACATGCATCCGGAGTGGCTGTCGTACGGCTCGGACACCAAGCGGGTGGCGAGCGCGTTCGTCGACGGCGTCAACGCCTACATCCGCCTCGTGCTCCGGGACCGGGAGCTGCTGCCGCTGGAGTTCCGCGAGCTGGGTTACGAGCCGGCGTTCTGGGCGCCGGAGGACTTCGCCCGCATCCGGTCCAACGGGTTGTACTACAACCTCGACTCCGAGGTGACTCGCGCGCTGATCCTGCGCGACCACGACCCGCGGGTGGAGGACCTGCGCCGGCGCCGTAGACCTCCGGTCGATCTGGTGGTCCCCGAGGGCCTGGACCTGTCGCTGATCCCGGACGACGTCCAGCGGGTCTACCGCCTGGCGATCGACCCACCGGACCTCACCGGGGTCAAGGAGCCGGTGCTGCAGGGCAGCAACAACTGGGTACTCGCCCCGCACCGGACGACCACCGGGCGACCGCTGCTGGCCAACGACCCCCACCGGGCGCTGTCGGTTCCCTCGTTGCGCTACGTGGCGCACCTGTCGGCACCCGGCCTGGACGTGATCGGCGCCGGCGAGCCCGCTCTGCCGGGGATCTCCATCGGCCACAACGGACGGATCGCGTTCGGCCTGACGATCTTCTCGACCGACCAGGAGGACCTGTACGTCTACCGGACGAATCCGGACAACCGGCTGGAGTACCGCTACCAGGACCGCTGGGAGCCGATGCGAGTGGTCCGTGACACGGTCAGGGTCAAGGGAAGCGAGGACGTCGAGGTCGAGCTGCGGTACACGCGGCACGGCCCGGTCATCCACGAGGACGCCGAACGCCACACCGCGTTCGCCGTCCGGGCCGCCTGGCTGGAGCCGGGGACGGCTCCCTACCTCGGAAGCATGGACTACATGCGGGCGACGAACTGGGACGAGTTCCTCGCCGCGATGAACCGCTGCGGCACGCCACCGGAGAACCAGCTGTACGCGGACCCGGCCGGGAACATCGGCTGGAAACCGGCCGGGCTCACCCCGATCCGGCCCAACTGGAACGGCACGCTGCCGGTGCCCGGCGACGGGCGCTATGAGTGGGCCGGCTTCCGCGACATGGACGAGCTGCCGGTCGCGAGCAACCCGGAACGGGGCTGGCTGGCCACCGCGAACGAGATGAACCTGCCCGAGGACTACCCGGCGCACGACAAGGTGATCTTGTTCGACTGGTACCCCTCGTCGAGAGCCGAGCGGCTCGTCGAGGTCTTCGGGGGCGACCAGCAGTTCTCGCCGGAAGACTGCGTGCGGCTGCAATCGGACTTCGTCAGCCTTCCGGCCCGCCGGATCGTCCGCCGGTTGGCCTCGGTGACGGCCGACGACGACACCACGAACCACGCGCTGCGGCTGCTTACGATCTGGGACGGCGACCTCTCCCCGGAGTCGGCCCCGGGCGCGCTGTTCGAGGTCTGGTACCGACGCCATCTCCGGCCCGCACTGCTGCGTGCGGCGGTGTCTCGGCTGGTACCGGCCGATCAGGTGGAAACCGTCGTCCGGAAGGTGACACCCGAGGAGAGCCTCCTGGCCGATCCCCGGGCGGACCTGGCGATCCTCGAGCACCCCGTCAACTGGTTGGGCGAGGACGGCGAGGCGGTGCTCGACGAGATCCTGCGGTCGACCCTGGCACCGGCCGTCGCCGAGGTGGAGCGGCTGCTCGGCCCGGACCGTGGGACATGGGCGTGGGGACGGCTGCACGTCTCCCGCCTCGCACACGCGCTGTCCCCGTTGATGAGCGAGGACACCCGGGCGCGCCTCGCGGTCGGGCCCGCGCCGCGCGGCGGGAGCGGCGACACCGTCGGCAACACGGCCTACCTGTCCGACACGTTCGTGCAGACCGGCGGAGCGACCTTCCGGATCGTCGTGGACGTCGGCGACTGGGACGGCTCTCTGGTCATGAACAGCCCAGGGCAGTCGGGTGACCCCGACAGCCCGCACTACTCCGACCTGTTCGAGGCCTGGAGCCGTGGGGAGGCGTTCCCGCTCTACTACAGCCGTGCGCGTGTCGAGGCAGTGACCGAGCGGCGCATCCGTCTGCGCCCAATCGGTGAGCCCGCCGAGCCGGAAGGCTGAGCCCCAGCGGTTCGTCTCACGGACGACCTCTGCACCCATGCGTGCCTGGGTGCAGCGACTGCGCGCAGTCATGTCGAGGTCCTGAGGGGTGTGCGTACGTACCGTGTCGCCCTCGGACACCACGTTGTGGACACGCCTCGCCGTGCTCACCCCGGCGTCCACCTCGCCGCTGTGCCGCCTGGACTGGGATCTCGGCGTGAAGCCGGTTATCGCCGGCTGGGGCAACCAGCACGGCTATGGACTCGCAACCCAACGCTGGGTCGCGGACCCCGCGTTCGCCCATCTGCACTGGTTCCGCCGCCTGCGGACCCCGCCGAGAGATGCGCGACGACATCCACGAAGCGTTCCTCACGTACGGATGTGCACCCATCTGCCGGCAGCGCCCGAACCCATTCCGAAAGGAGCTTCGAGGTGGCGTGCGGTGCAGGAGAGATCTCCTGGATCGACGTACGGCCGTGCGCAGCGCGCTGCCGCCTTGTAAGGACTCTGTCCGTCCACGGCGGACGACAAAGGCAAGGAGGTCACGCGCTGGTCAAGGGGTGAGTCCCCCCGGGGTGGTGTAGTTCGGGCTCCTGGCCCCGGTGATCGTGTCGGTCACCGACGTTGAGGGGCCACCGCGTGAGGCTCTCTGTGAGAACCCGCCAAGGAACTCACAGACAAGGACTCACACGATGGCCCTGGACCAGTCTGCCCTGCTCGAGCTGACCGAGGCACTGCGCAGCGCTGATGGCGGCGAGGTGATGCGCCGGCTGCTGCACACGATGCTGCAGGACGCTGATCGACGCGGAGGCGACCGCGCACATCGGCGCTGCACCGCACGAGCGCAGCGAGAGCCGCACGACCCAGCGCAACGGCACGCGCAACAAGCTGGTCGCCACCACCGCCGGCGACCTGACGGTGAAGATCCCGAAGCTTCGGACCGGGTCGTTCTTCCCCTCGCTGCTGGCTCCGCGGCGGCGGATCGACGTCGCGCTGCATCGGTGGTGATGCAGGCCTGGGTGGAGGGGGTGTCCACCCGCAAGGTCGACGACTTGTCGCCGCGCTGGGGGTGGAGTCCGGGATCAGCAAGAGCGAGGTGTCCCGGATCTGCGCCGGCCTGGATGACGAGGTCGCCGCCTGGCGCGCCCGCCGGCTGGATGAGCAGGCGTTCCCGTACGTGTTCCTCGACGCGACCTACTGCAAGGCCCGGGTCAACCGCCGGGTCGTTTGTTCGTTCGTCACCGCTGTCCAGCCGGCATCTGCTGAAGGACGTCGATCTCTCCGTCACCCGCCGTCGCCGGCGACTGCTTCGGTGCGATTGCATGCCGCACGGATCAGGTCGACCGCTCGCCGACGCCGGTCGCCCCCTCCTGCAGCCGCCCGGCCAGCGAGTCGGGGGCGAGCGGCGGAGTCTGGGCGCCGGCTCCGTCCGCCATGCCCTCGAGCACCTCGCGCAGTGCGTCCAGGGAGGACACGGTGGGCGACCAGCCGAGCTCGGTGCGGATCCTCGTGGTGTCGAGCAAGGGGAGCTGCAGCGCCAGGTCGAGCAGCCGCGGCTCGGCCGGGACGAGGTGCAGCTGCCATGCAGCGGTCAGTCCGACGCGCGCTAGGGCGCCGGGCACCGGGACGACACGCGACCCGAGCACCTCACCGATGGACGCGACGTCGACGACGGGGTCGGCGGCAACGTTGTAGGCACCGCGCGCGTCGCCGACGACGGCCAGCCGGTACGCCTCGGCGACGTCGTTGGCGTGCAGCGCCTGAAACCGCAGTCCTGCCGGCCACGGGACGACCGGCAGCCGGCCCGGGCGGACCAGCGCGCTGGGCAGCAGCGGCCCGGCGAAGAACCGCCGCTGCTCGGAGGCGGCCTGCCGCTGGAAGATGAACGCCGGCCGGAGCCGCACGACCCGGACGTCGGGATGCCGAGCCTCGAACACGTCGAGCAGCCGCTCGACGTATGCCTTCTCCCGCCCGTACGCCGCTGTAGGAACGCTGTGGGTGGGCCAGGACTCGTCCACCCGTCGGCCGGGTCCCGGGGAGTAGGCGCCGACGGACGAGGCGTAGACGAGGGCACCGACACCGGCCGCCGACGCGGCCGCGAACACCCGCCCACTTCCCACCGCGTTGGCCTGCCAGGTCACCATCGGACGGTGCGTCGGGTGGAACAGCCAGGCGAGATGGACGACGGCATCGGCTCCCCGCAGATGCGGGACGAGGTCGTCACTGGCGATGTCCGCTGCCACGAACGTCGTCTTCGGCGGCTCCCAGTCGGGGCGCCGGCGCGCGATCCCGACGATCTCCGACACCCTGTCGTCGACCGTCAGCGCACGGACGACCGCGGTCCCGACGTTGCCCGTCGCGCCTACGACTACGACCTTCACGCTGATCACCCCGTCCTGGTCGCCACCCGGTCTCGGGACAGCCCGTACCCCAGGCGACGCCATGCATCATAAATGGCTGGCTGGCAGCAGCCGGTCCGGATGTGCCGGGAGGCCCGGTGGCCGAGGTGCAGGACGGGCCCGCCTGGACGACCTGCACGCACGGATCGCCGGCGCCGCGCCGGCACACGCGGGTCGACGTCGACGTCGACCGGCTGCACGGCACGCTCCTGCGTGGTCATCGGCTACCCGTCCGAGACCGAGGTGGAGACCGTCGGCGACCGCGCGCCGACACCAGACCCGTCGGGCAGATCCGGGACCTACCGCCGCACGAGGCGCGGGAGCCCGAGCACTGCCGACGCGGCCGGGGGCCGGGCACACTGGTCTCCAGTTCTGCGCCGACGGACGTTGCCCCGGAGGCTGCCATGCGCAGCGATGAACGCCTGATCTTCATGCCGGTCCTCGCGCCAGGTTGTCACGCCCATCCCCGCATCGGCGGCTGCTTCGCCGAGGTCGCCGCCACGCTCAGCACCCACCGGTGGACCGACACCCCGACCAGCATCCCCCCGGTCCTCGGACAGATCGCCCGCCGAGTCAACGACCTCTCCAGCCCTGAGGCGCGGACCGCCCTCGCGCCGCTGATCCCCTGGGCGATCTGCCGTCCCCACCCGTCGGCCGACCTCACCCGCGACACCGCGGTGGTCACCGCACTGATCGAGTCGATCCGCTCGGAGCTACCGGTCGACCCGGACCTCGGCCCAGTGCTGCGGCAACTGGAGCGGCAGCCCCGGCCGCGCCACATCCTCGACCGGATCACGTGGCGCCGGACTGCCCGCCACCTCGTGCGCACGCACCTGCGGTCCATCGCCTCGAGGACAGCGGGACCGACCCGCGACGCCCAGCTCCGAGGCCTGCTGGTCAGGGCGATCGACAGGATCCGCGCCGTCGAGGGACTCCCGCCACCGCCACGGCCGGTCGACGCCCCGGTGATCAGTCCCGACCCGCTGCCTGTCACCACGCACCTCGGCGCAGTCGACCCGGTTCTCGGACTGCGCGTCGTCCCTCTGCTTGACCTCTGGCCCGACTGGATCCGCGAGCCCTGGAACCGGCGCCTCGATGAGCTCTGCCCGCGCGCCATGACCGACGGCGAGGACCGGCCGGACCAACCCACCGACACCCGGCAAGGCGTCGCCGTCTGACAGTGGCGTCCCCGTTCACCGACGACGCGATCGATCGAGCAGGAGCTGTGCTGTCCAATGCTGCAGACCGAACTGGCACGGGGCCCTGTGGAGTGGCCTTGATGCGTCGATCGGCATCCGGAAGCAGTATGCGGCCGGGGGCATACCTCGCCTCCCTCTTCCCGCCGGACCAGCCCCAGATGCGCCAGGCGACCCGGGCGTGTTCGGTCCTGGTTCGGAGGTCTGGCGGATCGGCCGGGAGAGAGTGCTGCTCCTGGCCGGTCCGGCCGCCCTGCTGATGCAGATCGCACATCCGCTGGTCGCTGCCGGCGTCGACGAGCACAGCGACTTCCGTATCCGTCCACTGCACCGGTTGCGCGCCACACTGGACGCCACACTGACCATGACCTTCGGCGACCGTGACCAGGCCGCCGAGGCAGCCGCCCGGATCCGGTCGCGGCACCGACGAGTGACCGGGTGTACCCGCGACGCCGTAGGGGCCTTCCCGGCTGGCACGGGGTACCGAGCCGACGATCCACAGCTGGCGCGGTGGGTGGTGGCCATCTTGGTCTGGACGGGCGCTTGAGCTCTACGACGGGTTCGTCGCGCCGCTGCCCCAGGAGCGCCGGGCTCGCTACCAGGCCGAGATGTCCCGGATCGGCAGGCTTCTCGGCGTACCACAGGAGCTGCTGCCGGCCAGTTACGGAGACTTCACCACCTACATGGAGTCGATGGACAACGCCGTGCTCGAGGTGGGACCGCAAGCGCGCAGGCTCGCTGTGGAGATCCTCTCCGCCTGGCCGGACTTGACTCGAAAATCGGTGAGGGGAGGTGGGTCGGGAGTCAAGCGGCCGGCTCGGGGGTGACCCGGTAGCCGAGCCGGTGGAGCTGGTCGATGGCGCGTCGGCGGCGGTGTTCGGGGTTGTCGCGGCG
>JALYNA010000279.1 GCA_030773455.1 Actinomycetota bacterium | reverse complement strand
CAGGTGTTCTGGGCCGGGGTCACGGGGGACGGCGACGCGCTCGGCGCCCTGGCGGGTCGGCTGGCCGCCGCCGCCCGTGGCCTGGGCCTGCCGGTGGAGGACCGGCCCTTCCGCGCCCACCTCACCCTCGGCCGCTGGCGCCCGGGCCGGCCCGGGGACGGCGACCTGCCCGACCGGCTGGCCGGATACCGCGGGCCCGCCTGGCCGGTGACCGAGGTCGAGCTGCTGGAGAGCCACCTCGGGCCGGCGCCGCGCTACGACCGGGTCGCGGCCTGGACCCTCGACCGCGGCTAGACGAGGGTTCCGGGCACCGGTGAGGTCGCCGCCGGGTCGGGCACCTGATCGGGCTCGAGCAGCTCGGGCGGCTCGGGCCCCCCTCGGGCGCTTCGGAGGCCGCGGGTCCATCGCGTCCGCCTCCAGCAGGAAGTGGCCCATGGAATAGCCGGCGCCGTGGTCGAACCGCGGGTTGGGTGAGGGCGCGACTACGGATCGCCGCTACCCGTGCCGGCGCGTCACCACGCGTACTCCATCGGCGCCGCCCGGTAGCCGGGGAAGATCTCGTCGAGCCGGGCCAGCTGGGCCTCGTCGAGCCGCACCTCCAGGGCCCGCAGCGAGCCCTCGAACTGCTCCGCCGTCCGCGGGCCCACGATGGGTGCGGTCACCACCGGCTGGTGCAGCAGCCAGGCGAGTCCGACGTCGGCCGGCGCCAGACCCCACTCCCGGCAGGCGTCCTCGAAGGCGCGCAGCGCCGGCCGGTGCTGCGCGATCCGCTTCTGGCTGCGGACCTCGCTGCGGCGGATGCCCTCGGGCTTCTCGAGGGCACCGGCCAGCAGGCCGCCGGCGAGCGGACTCCACGGGATGATGCCGATGCCGTAGTGCTGCGCGGCGGGCAGCACCTCCAGCTCCACGTGCCTGGTAAGCAGGTTGTAGTGCGACTGCTCGCTGACCAGCCCGGGGGAGTTCCGCCGGGCGGCCGCCTCGTTGGCGGCGACGAGCTGCCAGGCGGCGTGGTTCGAGGAGCCGACGTAGACCACCTTGCCCTGGGCGACCAGGGTCTGGCAGGCCTGCCAGATCTCGTCCCAGGGCGTGGCCAGGTCGACGTGGTGGAACTGGTAGAGGTCGATCCAGTCGGTCTGCATCCGGCGCAGCGAGGCCTCGCACGAGCGCACCAGGTTGCGGGCGGACAGGAAGGTGTCGTTGGGCCAGTCGGTCATGGAGCCGTAGACCTTGGTGGCCAGCACGGTCTTCTCCCGGCGCTGGCCACCGTGGGCGAACCAGGTGCCGAGGACCTCCTCGGTCCGCCCCTTGCCGGCGTCGAAGCCGTAGACGTTGGCGGTGTCGAAGAAGTTGACACCCTCCTCCAGCGCCCGGTCCATGACCTCGTGGGCGTCGGGCTCCTCGGTCTTCCAGCCGAAGTTCATCGTGCCGAGGCACAGGCGCGAGACCGACAGGCCGCTGCGCCCCAGGTGCGTGTACTCCATGGAGGGCCACCCTGGCAGGCTCGCGACCGTGCCGCAGATCGACCCCGCCGCCTCCGTGTTCGACGTCGCCACCGCCGTCACCCGCACCGAGGGCGGGGGGCTGGTCGCCGACCTCGACCCGGGGTGGGACGTCGGCCCGGGCGTGCTCAACGGCGGCTACCTGCTCGCGGTGGTGGCCCGGGCGGCGCTGGCGGAGAGCCCGCACGCCCACCCGGTGGCGCTGTCGGCGAGCTTCCTGCGGGCGACCGGCCCGGGCCCGGCCGAGCTGGCGGTGACCGCAGGGCCGGCCGGGCGCACGCTGGCACACGCCTCGGTCGTCCTCGCCGGGCCGGACGGCCCGACCCTGTCGGCCCAGGTCACTACGGCGACCCTGACCGACGAGGCGCCGGCGTACTCCGCGACGCCGCCGCCCGAGGCGGCTCCCGCCGAGCAGTGCCTCCCAGCGGCGGACGATGGCACCCTCGTGCACCCGATGCCGGAGGTGGGCCTGCGGACGCGGGTGCAGACCCGGCTGGACCCGGCGACCGCGGGCTGGACGGCCGGCCGCCCCGGGGACGAGCCGGTCATGCGGGGCTGGGTGCGGCTGGCCGACGGGCGCGACCCCGACCCGCTGGCGCTGCTGCTGTTCGCCGACGTGCTGCCGCCGACCAGCTGGGCGATGGGCCGATTCGGCTGGGCGCCCACGGTGCAGCTGCAGGTGCTGGTGCGCGCGCTGCCCTCCCCGGGCTGGTGCCTGGCGGAGTCGCGGGCCAGCGAGATGGCCGGCGGCTGGCTGGACGAGGACTACCGGATCTGGGACTCCACCGGCCGGCTGGTCGCGCAGAGCCGTCAGCTGGCCCGGATGCCACGCTGAAGAAGGACCCCGCTGCCCCCCGTCGCTCGCAGGCTCGCGACGGGACCCTGCAGCGGGGCCGGGCCGGGGTCAGCGGGGTCCGGGCAGGTCGACGTCCCCGGTGAGGTAGCGCTGCACCGTCGGGCCGACCGCCGCGACGACGGTCTCCGGCGCGGCGGAGGCCAGCGGCTCGAGTTGGAACACGTAGCGGGCCATCACCAGGCCCATCATCTGGGACGCGACCAGCGCGCCCCGCGCTTCGCGCTCCTCGACCGGTGCGTCGACGGAGCCCACCACCCGCCGGACGACCTTGGCGAGGATGAACTCCCGCAGCAGCTTCGCCGACCACTCGTGGTTCACCGCCGAGCGGACCAGGGCGAGGATCGCCGGCCGGGCGGGCCCGTCCCACACCCGCAGCACCATGCCGACGACGGCGGCGCCCCGCTCCTGCGGTGGGACGGCGAGCACAGCGGGCAGGAGCTCATCGGGGTCGGCCGGTGCCTCGACCGCGGCGAGGAAGAGCTTGTCCTTGGTGCCGAAGTAGTGGTGCACCAGCGCCGGGTCGACGCCGGCGGCGGTGGCGATGCCGCGGATCGAGGCGCCGTCGTAGCCGCGCTCGGCGAAGGCGGTGCGGGCCGCAGCCAGCACCGCCTCGCGCGTGTCGGGGTTGCCGGGACGGCGACCGGTGGGCCGCCGGCGTGCCGTGCTCCGGGGGTCGAGGCTCAGCCGGTCCTCCTCCGCAGGGTCGCCGCCGCGAGTGCGAGGGCGAGCAGGGCCGCGCCGGCCACGATGCCGACGTTCGCCCACATGGTGCCCGTCGCCTCGGGCGCCCGCCCGACCTCCTGCAGCGCCTCCACCGCGTAGGTCAGCGGCAGGACGTCGCTGACCGCCTGCAGCCAGCCGGCCATCTGCTCGCGGGGGACCAGCAGTCCGCAGAGGAAGAACTGGGGGAGGACGACGACCGGCATGAACTGCACGGCCTGGAACTCGCTGCGGGCGAAGGCGCTGGCCAGCAGGCCGAGGGCCACCCCGAGGACGGCGTCGACGACGGCGATGAGGACGACCGCCCACAGCGGCCCGGCCAGGGCCAGGTCGTACACCGTCGTCGCGACCGTGACGGTGACCAGCGCCTGCACCCCCGCGGCGACCCCGAACGCGGTGCCGTAGCCGAGCAGCAGGTCCAGCCGGGACAGCGGCGTGGTGAGCAGCCGCTCGAGGGTGCCCGACGTCCGCTCGCGCAGCATGGCGATGCTGGTCACCAGGAACATGACGACGAAGGGGAAGACCCCCAGCATTGTCAGCCCCACCCGGTCGAAGAGCCGCGGCGCCCCCGGCGCCGTGGGCAGGTCGGCCCACAGCAGGTACAGCAGGCCGAGCAGCAGGCTCGGCAGGAGCACCAGCATCGCCATCGTGTGGGGGTCGTGGCGCAGCTGGCGCAGCACCCGCCCGGCGGTGGCCGCGGTGAGCCGGGTCGAGACGGCGGTGGTCACGCCGCCACCTCCTCGCGCTCGCGGACCAGGTGGAGGAAGGCCTCCTCGAGGTCGTCGGCGCCCGACTCGGCGCGCAGCCGTGCCGGCGTGGAGTCGGCCAGCAGCTCGCTGTCGCGCAGCAGCAGCAGCCGGTCGCAGCGGGCCGCCTCGTCCATGACGTGGCTGGAGACCAGCAGCGTGGTGCCGGCCGCGGCCAGCGCGTGGAAGCGGGCCCACAGCTCGACCCGGAGCACCGGGTCCAGCCCCACGGTGGGCTCGTCGAGCACCAGGAGCTCGGGTCGGCCCACGAGCGCGCACGACAGCGAGACCCGGCCGCGCTGGCCGCCGGAGAGGTCCCCGACGAGCTGGCCGGCGGCGTCGGCCAGGCCGCCGTCGGCGAGCGCGGCGTCGGCCTCACGGGCGCTGCGGCCGTACAGCGCGGCGAAGTGCCGGGCGTTCTCGCGGACGGTGAGGTCGGCGTACACGCTCGGCGCCTGGGTGACGTAGCCGACCCGGTCGCGCAGCCCGGGGGAGCCGGCCGGCTCGCCGAGCACGGTGACCCGGCCCGCAGAGACCCGGTGCACCCCGACGACGGCGCACATGAGCGTGGACTTCCCGCTACCGCTGGGGCCGAGCAGCCCGGTGACCCGTCCCGGTGGAGCCGCGAAGGACAGGCCGCGGAGCACCTCCCGGTGCCCGCGGTGGACGACGAGATCGGTGACGGTGACGGCGTCGCTCATGGTGGCCTCCAGGAACAGAACTCAACGCCCGATGAACTCAACGCTAGATGAATTGACCGAACGGCGTCAACGGTCGCCTGGAGTCCCACGCTGTGCGCTGACCGGCAGGTCGGCGGCGGGCCGTTGCCGATCTGCGCACGTGGTCGGCGGGCGAGCGTCCTCAGGAGACGGTGAGCAGGGCCTGGCCAAGCGCGGTGCCCGACGTCCACGCCGCCTGCACCCGGGACGGCGCCGACCAGCCGTCGCCGCAGAGCCCGATCCCGTCGGCGAGGCCAAACGGCTCGGTCCGCGCCGCGGTGGGACGGGCGTACGTCCAGCGGTGCACCGCCGTCCAGGCCGGCGGGACGTCGATGCCCAGCGCGCGGCCGACCGCGGCGGCGACCGGGCCGGCGGCGGCGTCGGGGTCCTCGAGGTGCGCGGCCGCCAGTGCGGCGGTCGTGTGGGCCACCAGCACCGGGGCGCCGTCCCCGCGCCGGTCGCCGTCGTCGGCGACCCAGGTGACCGCCGGGTCGTCGTGGACGAAGGCGCCGTGCAGGTCGGCCGGCCAGCGTCGCCCGGGCCAGCCGACCTGCACGGCGAGGGACGGCTCCCACGGCCGGTCGTCGAGCAGCCGCCCGGCCGTCGCCGGGTCCAGCAGCCGGCGGGCCTGCGGGTCGGGCATGGCGAGGACGGCGGCCGGTACGTCCTCGCCGTCCACCTGCGGCCCGGGGCCGACGGCGGCGACCGTGCGCCGGCTCTCGACGTGGAGCCCGGCGGCGAGGTCGGCGACCAGCGAGCGCAACCCGCCGGGCGCGGCGTAGCGGACCGGGCCGGTGGTGGTCGAGCGCAGCCCCTCGGGCCCGGCGACGGCGAAGGTGTCGGTCCACGGGCGGGCCAGGCCACGGTCAACCCACCCGCGGACCACCGAGGCGAAGGGCGAGCCATCCTCCGCGGTGAGGTACGAGGCGCCGAGGTCGACCGTGCGGTCGTGCAGCCTCAGCGAGGTCATCCGCCCGCCCGGCCGGCGACCGCGGTCGAGCACGCGGACGTCGATCCCGGCGTCGGCGAGGACGCGGGCGCAGGCGGTACCGGCGATGCCGCCGCCGACGACGGTGGTGGGGGAGGGCACGCCGACGATCCTCCGGGCCGGAAGACGCCGCCGCCCGGCAAGGCATAGGAAGCTATACCTACGTTCTGGCCCCTGAACTGTGCGTATAGCTTCCTATGCCTGAGGATCCGCGCCGTGGCACTGCTGATCACCGACCCGGACGACCCACGGGTGGCCGACTTCCGCGACCTCAAGGCGGGGGACCGCCGGCCGGGGACCGAGCGCGGCACCGGCCCGGTGATCGTCGAGGGCGTTCCGGCGGTGGAGCGGCTGCTGGCCTCCCCCTATCGGGTGCGTGCGGTGCTCGGCGTGCCTGGGCGGGTGGCGGCGCTGCACCTGCCAGAGGGGGTCGCGGCCTACGAGGCCGACAAGTGGGTGCTCTCGCAGGTGATCGGCTTCCGGCTGACCCGCGGCGTGCTCGCCTCGGCCGACCGCCGCCCGCCGGCGGACCTCGACGCGCTGCTGGCCGGGCCGGACCGGGCCGCGCCCCGGCGGCTGGCCGTGCTCGAGGCGCTCAACGACGCGGAGAACCTCGGGTCGATCGCCCGATCGGCGGTGGCGCTCGGCGTGGACGCCCTGCTGCTGGACCCGCGCTGCGCCGACCCGCTCTACCGGCGGTCGGTGCGGGTCTCAATGGGGCACGTGCTGGCGTTGCCGTTCGCCGTCCTGCCCGACTGGCCGGGCGGGCTGGGCCGGCTGCACGACGCCGGCTATCTGACCGTCGCGCTCACCCCCGCCGCCGACGCCGTCGACCTGACCGACGTGGACCCGCGTGACCACCCGCGTACCGCGGTGCTGCTCGGCGCGGAAGGGCCCGGACTCACCGCGGAGGCGCAGCGGGCCGCGCAGGTGCGGGCGCGCATCCCCATGCGGTCCGGGGTGGACTCCCTGGGCGTCGCCGCGGCGGCGGCGATCGCCTTCGCCGCTCTCCGCTGAGACGGCCCTCCTGCAGGGTCACGCCGCGGCCCCGTCCCGGGCGCCCGCCCCGAGCAGGCGAGGGGTGGGTAGGACGGGGTCCTTCCACGGTGGCGACAGGGGGGCCCTCTCTCAGCCCCGCAGCGAGAAGCGGGCCAGGTGCGCCCGGGCCTCCTCGGCGTGGGCGGGGTTGCACATGACGTCGTAGCGGCCGGCGACCACGGTGCTGGTGCTGGTGAAGTCCCGCTGTCCCCGCGTCGCGGCGTAGCCCAGTGCGGCGAACAGCGCGCCGAACGCCAGACCGACCAGCAGGCCGGTGACGATCGCGCCGAACCAGGCGGAGCCGTCGGCGGCGAAGAGGCCGAGCAGCAGGCCGACGAACAGGCCCCACCAGGCGCCGCCGGCGGCGCCGGCCGCCAGCACCCGGCCCCAGGTGAGCCGGCCGGTAACCCGCTCGACCTGGCGCAGGTCCGAGCCGATGATCGTGACGTTCTCGACCGGGAACCTCTCGTCGGAGAGGAAGTCGACGGCGGCCTGGGCCTGCTCGTAGCTGTCGTAGGAACCAACCTGCACGCCGCCGAGGGGCATGGACACCGACGCTGACATATCCTGGTGATACCCCGCCGGGTGGTGCGGACACCTGCCGGTGAGGAGGTCGACGTCACGCTCCCGCTCAGGGGCTCAGCGGTGGCGGCGGACCCCGAAGACGATGTCCTCCCACGCCGGGATGCGAGCGCGCGGGTCCTCGTCGTCGTCCCCGTCGCCGCCGGGACGGCCGAGGACTACGGTGTCGTGCTCGCTGACGTCGTCCTCGTCGACGGGCGCGCCGGGGTCTGCGCGTCGCGTGCCGGGGGACGAGCCCTCGACGGGCGGCACCGGCCGCACGTCGTCGTCCCCGGCCGGGTCGTCGTCCTCGTCGCGGGCGAGCCGGGAGGAGGCGGGGGCCGCCACGCCGTCGTCGTCGGGAACGACCGACACCGGCCGGCCGCGCACCGGCGCGGGTCGCTCGGCCGGCACGTGCGGGACGACGCGCACCAGGCGGGTGCCCTCGGCGAAGTCCGTGGTGGCGGCGTCGACCGGGGTGACGGTGCGGGCCGGGATGTCGTAGGCCCAGCGGGTGACGCCGGACTTGGCGCCGGCCTGCCAGGCGGCGACGACCTGCCAGACGCCGTCGCCGGCGCGGTGGGCGTCCCAGCGGACGGTGTCGAGGTCGGCGCCCAGCAGCCGCAGCCGCTCGGACATGAACTGCTGCAGCGGGACCGACGGCGTGCCCTCGGACAGCCGCACGCGGGCCTCCCGGGCCTGCTCGGCCACCCGCTCGCGCTCCTGCAGCACCGGGTGGGCGAAGCGCATGATCCGCTCGACCCGGATGCCCGAGGCCTGTGCCACCTGCTCGGGGGTTTCCCCGCCGCGGATGCGGGCCTGGATCACCCGCGGCGGCAGGGTCGCGCCGATCTCGACGTCGATCTGGCCCAGCCGGCGGGCGTCACCGCGCGCGGCGGCCCGGACCCGCTCGTCGATCGGCAGCTCGAACCGCTCGCCCTCCTCGCCGGGCTCCGCGCCGTCCAGGGCGAGCACCAGGCTCCTGCCGTCGTCGGTGAGCGCCACGAGCCGCAGCGAACGCATGGGCGGCCTCCTGGTGGGTGCTCGGGTCGGGACGGCGGGCGGACCGGCCCCGGGATGGGGGAGTCCGCTGCCGAGGCTATCCGCGCCGGCCGGAGCGCGTCGGCAGGCTCGCCCGGCGTGGCGCCGGGCGCGCGGCGAGCCTGCCGGGATCCCCTCCCGCGCTCAGAGCTTCTCGACGACGTAGTCGATGCAGGCGGTCAGTGCGCTGACGTCCTCCGGCTCCACGGCGGGGAACATGCCGACGCGCAGCTGGTTGCGGCCCAGCTTGCGGTAGGGCTCGACGTCGACGACGCCGTTGGCGCGCAGCACCGCGGCCACCGCGGCGGCGTCCACCGACTCGTCGAAGTCGATGGTCCCGACCACGTACGAGCGCTGGTCCCGGTCGGCGACGAACGGCGTCGCGTACGGCGACTGCTCGGCCCACCCGTAGAGCCGGGAGGAGGAGTCCTGGGTGCGCGCCACGGCGCCGGACAGGCCGCCGAGGGAGAGCAGCCAGCGGATCTGGTCGGCCAGCAGGAACAGCGTGGCGACGGCCGGGGTGTTGTACGTCTGGTCCTTGGTCGAGTTGTCCACGGCGATGGACAGGTCGAGGAAGCCGGGGATCCAGCGTCCCGAGCCCTTGATCTCGGCCACCCGGTCCAGCGCGTCGCGGGACATCAGCGCCACCCACAGCCCGCCGTCACCGCCGAGGTTCTTCTGCGGGGCGAAGTAGTAGACGTCGGTCTGCGTGACGTCGACCGGCAGCCCGCCGGCGGCGCTGGTCGCGTCGATGAGCACGAGCGCGTCGTCGGTGCCGTGCGGCCGCTGCACCGGGGCCATGACGCCGGTGGAGGTCTCGTTGTGCGCCCACGCGTAGACGTCGACGCCGTCGGTGGCGGTCGGCAGGGCCAGCGAGCCTGGGGCGGCCTTGGCGATCACCGGGTCACCGAGGAACGGCGCCTCGGCCACGCCGGTGGCGAACTTCGAGGAGAACTCGCCGTAGCTGCCGTGGGCGCTGCGCTCCCGGATCAGCCCGATGATGGCGGCGTCCCAGAACGCCGTCGTCCCGCCGTTGCCGAGGACGACCTCGTAGCCGTCGGGCAGGTCGAACAGCTCGGTCAGGCCCTCCCGCACCTGGCGGACCAGGCCCTTGACCGGCGCCTGCCGGTGGGACGTCCCCATGACGGACGCGCCGCTGCCGGCCAGCGCCTCGAGGGCCTCGGGACGCACCTTCGACGGGCCGCAGCCGAAGCGGCCGTCGGAGGGCAGGAGGTCGGCGGGGATGTCGATGCTCATCCGGGAGAACTGCCTCTCAACGGTGCGGATGGGTGGTCCCACTGCAGGGTTCCGCCGCGGCCCCGTTCCCGGTCCGGCCCCCTGCAGGGCCCCGCCGCGAACTCGCGAGCGGTGGGGGGCAGGGGGTCCTTCCACGAAGGGGTGGGGAGAACGGGGTCCTTCCACGGTGCGGGGCAGTGGGGTCCTTCTTCAGGCCGGCTGGTCGACGGCCTTGGTCTGGATGGTGTCGAAGCCCTCGACCTCGTCGGGCCGGCGCGGGCCCGGGCCGATGTAGCGGGCCGACGGGCGCACGAGGCGGCCGGTGTTCTTCTGCTCGAGGATGTGCGCGCACCAGCCGGCGGTGCGCGCACAGGTGAACATCGAGGTGAACATGTGGTTGGGCACCTCGGCGAAGTCCAGGACGATCGCCGCCCAGAACTCCACGTTGGTCTCGATCGGCCGGTCGGGACGGCGCTCGCGCAGCTCCCTCAGCGCGGCCTGCTCCAGCGCGAGCGCGGCCTCGAACCGCGGTGCGCCGAGGTCCTCGGCGGCCTTGCGCAGCACACGCGCGCGCGGGTCCTCGGCACGGTAGACGCGGTGGCCGAAGCCCATCAGCCGCTCGTGCCGGTCCAGCAAGCCCTTCACGTAGGCGTCGGCGTCGCCGGCCTGTTCCACGCCCTCGAGCATGTGCAGCACCCGCGAGGGGGCGCCGCCGTGCAGCGGGCCGGACATCGCGCCGATGGCGCCGGACATGGCGGCGGCGACGTCCGCGCCGGTCGAGGCGATGACGCGGGCGGTGAAGGTGGAGGCGTTCATGCCGTGCTCGGCAGCCGACGTCCAGTAGGCGTCGACCGCGGCGACGTGGCGGGGGTCCGGGTCGCCGCGCCAGCGGACCATGAACCGCTCGACGATGGTCGCGGCCTCGTCGATGCGGCTCTGAGGGACCGCCGGGATGCCGATGCCGCGCGCGGACTGCGCGACGTAGGACAGCGCCATGACCGCGGCGCGGGCCAGCTGGTCGCGGGCGGTCGCGGAGTCGATGTCCAGCAGCGGGCGGTAACCCCAGAACGGGGCCAGCATGGCCAGGGCGGCCTGGACGTCGACGCGCACGTCGCCGCTGTGCACCGGGATCGGGAACGGCTCGGCCGGCGGCAGGCCGGGCCCGAACTTCCCGTCGACCAGCAGCGCCCAGACGTTGCCGAAGGTCACCTTGCCGACCAGGTCCTGGATGTCGACGCCCCGGTACCGGAGGGAGCCGCCGTCCTTGTCCGGTTCGGCGATCTCCGTCTCGAAGGCGATGACGCCCTCCAGGCCGGGTACGAAGTCGTCGGCCATCTCGCATGCTCCTCTGCGCGCGGGACTCGTGCGCGCACGGAGGCGGCGCACGACTGCGCTAGCGACCCTAGGTGGTCCCGACGCGCTGGGGACACCCGGGGCAAAGCGGTACTGCCGCGGTCGCGCGCCCCGCGCGCCGGGCCGGTGACAGCACGGGCCGCGTGCCCGGCTGGGAGCATGGCGCCCGTGCCCGACCTCTCCCGCATGCGCAGGGATTACGAGACGCGGGGCCTCCGGGAGGACGACCTCGCCCCCACCTGGGCCGAGCAGTTCGATCGCTGGTTCGCCGACGCCGTCGCCGCGGAGCTGCCCGAGCCCAACGCGGTGGTGCTCGCCACCGCGGACGCCGACGGCGCGCCCGACGCCCGCATCGTGCTGGTGAAGGGCTACGACGAGTACGGGTTCGTCTTCGTCACCAGCTACACCTCGGCCAAGGGCGCCCAGCTGGCGGCCAACCCGCGCGCCGCGCTGGTCTTCCCCTGGCACGCGCTGCAGCGGCAGGTGCGGGTCACCGGCAGGGTGGAGCGCGTCGGCGACACCGCCAGCGACGACCTGTGGCGGCCCCGCCCCCGCGGCGCGCAGCTGGCCGCGGCCGCATCTCTCCAGTCCACGCCGATGGGTTCGCGGGAGGAGCTGGTCGAGCGGCTGCGCCGGCTGGCCGCCGACACCGAGGGGCAGGAGCTGCCCCGCCCGGAGGTCTGGGGCGGCTATCGGGTGGTGCCGGACGCCGTCGAGTTCTGGCAGGGCGGGGCCGACCGGCTGCACGACCGGCTCCGCTTCGTCCGGTCCGCCTCCGGGGGGCCGGACGGAGCGGAGCGAGGCGGCTGGGTCGTCCAGCGGCTTGCGCCGTGAGCGGCTCTGCTGTCCTGCCGGCTCCGCCGGCCGCGCGCCGACGGGTGACCCCGTGACCTCACCGGTCGATCCCGTCGAGGGCGGCGGGCCGGTGGAGCAGCCCGTGCCGCTCCCGACCCGGCGCCGCCGTGCCTCGTTTCCGGCGGGCCTGGCGATGGATACCACCCCGCTGCGCGACCCGGACTACCGGCGGCTGTTCCTCGGCGTGGCGGCCACGATGATCGGCCAGCAGATGACCCTGGTCGCCGTCCCCTACCAGGTCTACGCGCTGACCCGCGACTCGCTGCTGGTCGGCGTCACCTCGGTGGTCGCGCTGGTGCCGCTCATCGTGTTCGGCCTGCTCGGCGGCGCGATCGCCGACTCGATGGACCGCCGGCGGCTGATGCTGGTCACCGGGGTCGGCTCGGCGGTCACCAGCGCGCTGCTGGCCGTGCAGGCGCTACTGCCCGGCGGCGGCAACCTGGCGCTGCTGTGGGTGCTCACCGCCTCCCTCTCGGGGTTCACCGCGGTGAACCAGCCCACCCGCAGCGCGGTCATCCCTGCGATCGTCGGAGCCGAGGGGGTTCCCGCGGCCAACGCCCTGGCCATGACCGTGCGCCAGGTGGGCGTGATCGTCGGCCCGCTGCTGGCCGGCTTGCTCATCGCCGTGGGCAGCCTGCCGGTCACCTACGCCGTCGACGCGCTCGGCTTCCTCGTCGCCGTCCTGCTGCTGCGCGGGCTGCCGCCGCTGCCTCCCGGGCGGGCGGCCGGGCCGCTGCAGCTCGGCGCCGCGGTCCGGGGGGTGGGGGAGGGCTTCGCCTTCCTGCGCACGCAGCCGGTGCTGCTCATGACCTTCGTCGTCGACGTCGTCGCGATGGTGTTCGCCTGGCCGCAGGCGGTGTTCCCGGAGCTGTCCGCCGGCCGCTTCGCCGACTCTCCCAACAGCCTGGGCTGGCTGTTCGCCGGCATCTCGATCGGTGCGCTGGTCTCGGGGCTGACCTCGGGCTGGGTCTCCCGGGTGGACCGCCAGGGCGCCGTCGTCCTCGTCGCGATCGTCGTGTGGGGTCTGGCGATCATCGGCTTCGGGTTCGCCCCGACGCTGTGGCTGGCCGTCCTCTGCCTGGCGGTGGCCGGCGCCGGCGACATGGTCAGCGCGGTGCTGCGCTCGTCGATGCTGCAGCTCGCCGCCCCGGAGGCGATGCGAGGGCGCATGCAGGGGGTGTTCCTCGTCGTCGTCGCCGGCGGGCCGCGCCTGGGCGACCTGCGCGCCGGCGCGATCGCCAGCGCCGCGGGCGTCACCGCCGCGATGGTCTCCGGCGGCGTGGTCGTCGTCGTCGCGATGGCCGTCGTCGCGGTCGTGGTGCCGTCGTTCTGGGCCTTCCGCGCGTCCCGCTCCGCGCAGCCCTCCGCCCGCGACTGACGCAGCCCCGTCCCGAGCCCGGCCCTGAGCATGCGAACGGTAGGGAGGACGGCGGCCTCCCTGCAGGGTCCCCGGCCCTCTCCTGGCGTGCCCTGAGCTCGCGAAGGGCTCGGGGAGAGGGTCCTTCTACGAGTGGCGGGGGGCAGGAAGGTCCTTTTTCAGGCCGCCGAGGCCGGAGGGACGACGTGCAGCCCGACCTCGACGTTGCCGGCGGTGGCCCGCGAGTACGGGCAGATGGTGTGCGTCTTCTCCAGCAGCTTCCGGGCCTGCTCCTCGTCCAGCTGCGGCAGCCTGGCCGACAGGTCGACGGCGAGCCCGAAGTCGCCCGGCTCGCCGCGCAGGAAGTGCACCCGGGCGGTGACCGAGGAGTCCTCGAGGGCCTTGGTGGTGAGGCCGAGGTCCTTGAGCGCGAAGCGCATGGCGCTGTGGAAGCAGGCCGCGTACCCGGCGGCGAACAGCTGCTCGGGGTTGGTGCCCGGCCCGCCGTCCCCGCCCATCTCGGCCGGCCGGGACAGCTGCGCCGCCAGCCGCCCGTCCGAGGAGGCGACCTCGCCGGTGCGGGCGCCGGTGGCCGTCGCCTCAGCGGTGTAGATGCGGTCCACGGGGCGCCTCCTGCTGATCGGGGATGAGGACTGTCCTACCGCCCCGGTGGCGCCCGCGCAGCTCGGTGGGCCCCGGCCGGCCTCGCCCGCCCCCGAGAATGGCGAGGACCGGCCGGGCCCTTGTCCATTCATAATCGGCCCGATGCCGTTCCACAACGCCGGGGGTCCGCTGGGCGTGGCGGCCGGCTACGCGAGGGCCTGGGCGACCACCCGGAGGTCGGCGACGAGCGCCTCGTAGGCGGCCGCGCGGGCCTCGTCGGGCGTGCGCAGGATCGCCGAGGGGTGGGTGGTGGCCAGGATCCACGTCTGGTGCGGCGCGTCCTCGTCGTCGTCGGCGGGTTCCCCTTCGGCTGCGGCCACACCGGGTGGGGCCCAGGGAATCAGTTGCCCGCGTTCCTTGGTGATCCGGAAGGACGGCGAGATCAGCGCCTTGGCGGCGGTGGCGCCCAGGCAGACGACCACCTCCGGCTGCAGGACGGCGAACTCCGCCTCCAGCCACGGCCGGCAGGCCCGCAGGTGCTCGGGCCCGGGCGTCTGGTGGATGCGCCGCTTGGCCGTCGGCGTGAAGCGGAAGTGCTTGACCGCGTTGGTGATGTAGGCGTCCCGGCGGTCGATGCCGGCCTCGCCCAGCGCCTTGTCCAGCAGCCGCCCGGCCGGCCCGACGAACGGTTCGCCCTTCCGGTCCTCCTGGTCACCGGGCTGCTCGCCGACGAACACGATCCGCGCGGTCTCCGGTCCCTCCCCGAAGACGGTCTGGGTCGCGGGCTCCCACAGCTCGCACGCCCGGCAGCCGGCGGCCGCGGCGCGGAGACCGTCGAGGCCCACGCCGGTGGGCGGCTGCGCCGGTATGTTCTCCTGGCTCATGGAGCGATCAGACCGCAGGACGATGTCGGGCGCGAGGCGGATGATCGCTGCCTGGTGATCGCCGGCCTCGCCTCGGGGTCGCCGTCCACACCTTCCAGCGCCAGGCCGGCGACCGTAGGGCGAGGTCGGTGAGCGTACGACGGGCTCGCGTGCCGGTTCACGCCCGGACGGCGGGGTAGGCCGACCGCATGGGCATGCAGCTGGGTTACACGATGATGACCGAGCAGGCCGGACCCAAGGACCTCGTGGCGCACGTCGTGGGGGCGGAGGAGGCCGGCTTCGACTTCGCCGTCTGCAGTGACCACTTCTTCCCGTGGCTGGACGAGATGGGGCACGCGCCGCACGCGTGGACGGTGCTCGGCGCGGCCGCGCAGGCGACCAGCCGCATCCCGCTGACGACGTACGTGACCTGCCCGAGCTTCCGCTACCACCCGGCGGTCGTGGCGCAGAAGGCCGCGACGCTGCAGATTCTCTCCGACGGCCGGTTCACCCTCGGCCTCGGTTCGGGGGAGAACCTCAACGAGCACGTCGTCGGCGCCGGCTGGCCGCCCGCCGACGTCCGGCAGGAGATGCTCGTGGAGGCGATCCACATCATCCGGGAACTGTTCGACGGCGACGGCTACACCAACTTCCGTGGGGACCACTTCGACGTCGAGTCGGCCAAGCTCTGGGACCTGCCGGACAAGCGGGTGCCGATCGGCGTCGCCGTCTCCGGCAGACAGTCCTGCCGGATCGCCGGGGAACTGGCCGACGCGATGATCGCTGTCGAGCCCGAGGTCCAGCTGGGCGAGTGGTTCGACGCCGCCGGGGGCGCCGGCAAGCCGCGCATCGGCCAGATGCCGATCTGCTACGGCACCGACCGCGACGCCGCGGTCACGCGGGCACACGAGATGTTCCGCTGGTTCGGCCTCGGCTGGAAGGTCAACGCCGAGCTCCCCGGGCCCAGCGCCTTCGACTCGGCCAGCCAGTTCGTCCGCGAGGAGGACGTCGCGGCGAGCGTCCCCTGCGGGGACGACGTCGACGCGGTGATCGAGGCGGCCAGGGCCTACGCCGACGCGGGCTTCACGCATCTGGCGCTGCTGCAGATCGGCGGGGACCAGCAGCAGCCCTACCTGGAGTGGGCCGGGCAGACCCTGCTGCCGGCCTGGCGGGCGGCGTTCGACCGCTGATCGAGGCGCCGAGCCGGCCCCACGGGGACAGCCGGCCACCGGGGGTGACCTCCCCGCCTCCGACGGGTGACAACGCCCGGCGGGGGGACGGCGGGGCGCCCGGGCCCCGCGATGATCGCCGCATGCGGGAGGACCTCGACGGGCGCCTCCGGCGGCTGCACGCCTGCCGGGACGCCGACGCCATCATCGAGCTGGGTTGCGACCTGGCCGATGCCGGGCGTGCCCAGGACGCCGAGCGCTGCTTCCGCCGAGCCGCCGAGCTGGGCGACTCGCTGGGCTGGTTCAACCTCGGCAACTCACTCGCCGCGCGCGGCCGGGTCGCCGACGCGGTGGACGCCTACGAGCGCGCGCTGGCCGGCGGGGAGCGCGACGCCTGGGTGAACCTCGGCCTGGTGCTCGAGGAGCTCGGCGACCTGGCCGGCGCGATGGGCGCCTACCGCGGCGCCGGTGCGGCCGGCGACACCCAGGGCGGGCTGCAGCTGGCGTTCCTGCTGCACGAGCAGGGCGAGCACGAGCAGGCCCTCGCGGTGGCGGCCGACCTCGCCGCGGCGGGGGACGACGTCGCCGCCGCGGTGGTCGCCTGCTGGCGGTGGGCCTCCACGCACGACACCTCCCTGGAGGTCGACCTGCGCACCGGGGCGGACTCCTTCCCCGGCGCGCGGGTGGCGCTGAGCTCGCTGCTGCGGGCCACCGACCGGGCGGTGGAGGCCCGCTTCACCCTCGAGCGCGGCGCGAAGCTCGGCGAGGTCCAGGCATGGCTGCCGCTGGGCAACCTCTACGTCGAGGACCTCGGTGACGTGGAGGCGGCCGAGGAGGCCTACCGCGCGGGCATCGCCGCCGGCGACGGCTACTGCCACCACAACCTGGCCGTGCTGCTGGCCGACCGCGGCGACCTCGACGGCGCGGTCGAGCACTTCCGGCTCGGCGCCGCCGACGGCGACGACCTCGCCGAGCGCGCGCTGCGCGAGCTCGGCGGCTGAAGAGGAAGCGTCTCCCTTCCCCCTGCTTGGCCCCCTCCCGGGCACCGCTTGCGAGCGGTGGGGAGGAGGGGGTCCTTCTACCTGCAGGGGGCCGCAGTCGCTGCAGCCGGAGGGTCAGGTCGCCTGGCGCAGGCCCGCCAGCGGGCCCCGGTAGGGCTTCGCCGGCGGGCCGGTTCCCCCGGGGCGGGCGGTGAACAGCCGGCCGGCGTCGGGCTGCGCGGCCCGCGCGGCATCGTCCAGCCCCTCCGCCGAGGTGCTCACCACCAGCAGGTCCCGCCCGGGCCCGGCGAAGGCGCAGCTCGACGTCTGGGTGACGCCCGGCACCTCGACGACGGCGAGCAGCTCGCCGTCCGGCGACCAGCGGCGCACCTGCCCGCCGCCCCACAGCGCGGCCCAGATGCAGCCCTCGTCGTCGACGGTGAGCCCGTCGGCGACGCCGTCGTCCCCGTCGAACTCCAGCAGGACCCGGCCGTCGCGGAAGGCGCCGGAGCCCAGGTCGTAGTCGAAGGCGTGTACCACCCCGGGGCCGGAGTCGGCGAGGTAGACGGTGCGTCCGTCCGGCGACCAGTCGATGCCGTTGGACACCGTCAGCCCGTCGAGCACGGTGGTCACCGTGCCGTCGAGGTCCAGCCGGTACAGCGCGCCGGCGCCGGGCCGCTGGTCGAAGGCCATGGTTCCGGCGTAGAAGCGGCCGGCCGGGTCGCAGGCCGCGTCGTTCATCCGGGTCCCGCCGCCGGCCGTGCCATCCGGAGCCGGGGTGCCGCCCTCGCCGGCCAGGGCGAGCAGCACCCGAGCCGTGCCGTCGGCCGCGAGGTGGGTGAAGCCGGCGTCCGCGGCGAGCAGCCACCCGCCGTCCGAGGCCGGGACGACGGCGCCGACGGTGTGCCCGCCGCGGTGCACGCCGGTCTCGGTGAGAGTGCCGTCGGCACGGATCGCGGCCCGGCGCACCTGTCCCGCGGTGATGTCCACCCACAGCAGCTCGCCGCGACCGTCGTCCCAGGTCGGGCCCTCACCGTGCCGAGCGGGGGACAGGCCGGGCACAGGCGTGGCGGGGAATCGGTGCACGGCCGGGGTGTCCCCAGGACGGCGACCCGCCACACGGACGGCCGGGGCTGCACCGGCGCGTGCCGTGGCCCTGGGCCATCCTGTCCACCATGGGCACGGTGCCGGCCACGACCGACCTCGGCCTGCGGGTCGCCACCCGCACCCGCGAGGTCCGCGGCGCGGCCGAGTGCCTCGGCGTGTCGCCCGCCGCCCTGGCGCCGGCGCTGCTCGACCCGGGGCAGCTGCTCCTCGTCGGCGGCCCGGACTCCGCCGCGCTGCTGCGGCGGGAGTGGGCCGACGACGGCGTCGCGGAGGCGGTCCTGGTCCGCGCGGCCGGCATCGGTATCGACCAGCCGGCCGTGCTCGCCGCCGCCGCGGCCTGGGGCTGCGAGCGGGTGCGCGACGGGCTGCGCGACGAGGTGCTCCGCGCAGCGGTGCCGTCGGACGACGCACCGCTGACCGACCGTTTCCTCCACCTCGCCGCACTGGCGGCCACCCGGGTCGAGGTGGCCGTCGCACTGGCCCGCGACGCCGGTCAGGACACCACCAAGGCCGACGGCAGCCCGTCGCTGGGCGCCGACGAGGCCGCCCACCTGGCGGCGGCGCACGCGCTGCGCCCGCTGGGGGTGACCGTGCTGAGCGAGGAGCGCTCCGACCGGCCGGTCTCCGGGAAAGAGCCGTGGGTGGTGCTCGACCCGCTCGACGGCACCGGCAACTTCCGGGCCGGGTTGGCGCCGTGGGCCTTCTCCGCCGCGCTGGTCCGGGACGGCCGGCCGGTCGCCGGCCTGGTGACCGACCTCTCCTCGGGCCGCCGCTGGTCCGGCGCGGTGGGGTCCGGGGCGTACCGAGACGGGGTGCGGGTGCACCCTCGGGACGCCGGGACCGTCGTCGCCCCCACCGCGC
>JALYNA010000278.1 GCA_030773455.1 Actinomycetota bacterium | reverse complement strand
CGACCGCGTCGACGACCCCGGGCAGGCAGCGGACGGCGCCGGGCGTGCCGTCGAGGTTGTTGCCGCCGTGGGTGGACACCGAGATGGCGGTGACGCCGGCGTCGACGGCGCGGCGGGCGTCGTCGGGGCGGGTGATGCCCTTGACCATGAACGGCCCGCCCCACTGCTCGCGGAGCCAGGCGACGTCGGCCCAGGTGGGCAGCGGGGTGCCCATCCACTGGCCGTAGGCGCCGAAGAAGTTCGGCGGCTCCTCGCCGCCGAGCGCCAGGTTGGGGACGGTGAGCTCGGGGATGGAGCCCGAGCGCAGGAAGGTCGCCAGCCAGCGCGGCTTGCGCAGCACCTCGGGGGCGAACTTCACGGCGTTCTTGAGGTCGATCTTCTCGGGGATGGGCGGGCTGCCCCAGTCCCGCCGGGAGGCGAACGACCAGTCCAGCGTCATGATCAGGCCCTTGGCGCCCGCGGCGCGGGCCCGCTCGGCCCGGGCGAGGATCGTCGCCCGGTCACCGACCCAGTACATCTGGAAGAACAGCTTGGAGTGGGCCGCGGCGACCTCCTCCACCGGCTTGCTGGCGAAGGAGGACAGGCCCATCGCGACGTCCTCGGCAGCGGCCGCGCGGGCCACCGCCAACTCGCCGTCGGGGTGCACCGCCTGCACGCCGGTGGGGGAGACGAGGACCGGCATGGACACGTCCTGGCCCACGACCGTGGTGGCCGTCTCGCGCTTGCCGTGCAGGTCGGCCACGTGCGGGCGCCAGGTGATCTCGTCGAAGGCGGCCACGTTGTCGCCGGCCGTCAGCCCCTTCTCCGTGCCGGCGACCAGCGCCAGGTAGACCGAGCGGGGCAGCCGCTTCTTCGCGCGGTGCTGGGCCTCCTCAACGGTCTCGAACCAGTCCCTGGTGCTGGCCATGAGGGCCCCTCCCGCGATCGACCGGCTCGTCGGCGCCGCCCCTGACGAGGGTGACGCACGCCACTCCAGAGCCATCGTGCCAGGCGTGGCACTGAGTGTCAGCTACCCGGTCGGGGAGGGGCGTCCGGGTGGGTGCGGGGGCTGTAGACGGCGCCGGTGCGGCTGAGGCGGGTCTGCGAAGAGCCGACGAGCACGCAGCAGCGCATGTCGACGGTCTCCGGGTCGAGGTCGCCGAGGGTGGTGATTCGCACGCTCTCCTCGGGGCCGCCGACGTCGCGGCCGACGACGACCACCGTGTCGGGCTTGCGGCTCTCCAGCAGCACCGCCTGCGCCTCGGCCAGCTGGTGCGGCCGCGCCTTCGACCGCGGGTTGTACAGCGCGAGCACCAGGTCGGCCGCCGAGGCGTGCCGCAGCCGCTCCACGACGACGTCCCACGGCTTGCGGACGTCGGAGAGGCTGACCACCGCGAAGTCCGAACCCAGCGGCGCACCGGCCCGGGCCGCGACGGCCTGCGCGGCGGTCAGGCCCGGCAGCACCCGCACCGGGACGTCGGCGTACTCCGGCCGCTCGGCGACCTCGAGCACCGCGGCGGCCATCGCGAAGACGCCGGGGTCGCCGCTGGAGACGACCGCGACCCGCCGTCCGGACCGCGCCAGCTCCAGGGCGTGGGCGGCGCGCTCGGCCTCCACCCGGTTGTCGCTGGGATACCGGTTCTGCCGCGGGTTGGCCGGCACCCGGTCCAGATAGGGGCCGTAGCCGACCAGGTCGTCGGCGGCAGCCAGCGCCTCGGCCGCCTCCGGCGTCGTCCAGGACCGGCGGCTCGGCCCGAG
Source organism: Actinomycetota bacterium (assembly GCA_030773455.1). Classification (GTDB taxonomy): domain Bacteria; phylum Actinomycetota; class Actinomycetes; order Mycobacteriales; family Geodermatophilaceae; genus Geodermatophilus. The sequence goes on along the minus strand of JALYNA010000278.1, from coordinate 5,539 downwards.
CCCCACGACGACGACCTCGCCGCTGCGGGCGACGGCCTCGTCGTGCTGCTCGGGGCCGGGCGTCGCGCCGGTCAGCGGGCTGGGCAGCAGGGCGAGGGAGAAGTAGGGGACCGTCGCGGGGTCGACGTCGGCCAGCGGCAAGGTGCGCTGCCGGTCGGTGGTCGCCCGCTCTACGTAGAGGGCCCGGTCCAGCACCCCGGCGGCGTCGAACGCCTCCCGGACCCCGCCGAACGTGCGGCCCAGCTTCATCACGGCGGCCGAGTCGGTGGTGGCCAGCCACTCGGCGAGCTCCTCGGTGGGCAGCGTGCCCGGCAGCACGGTGAGCACCTCGTCGCGCTCCACCAGTGGCCGGCCGACCGCCGCGGCCGCCCCGCTGACGCTGGTCACGCCGGGCACGACCTCGGTCGGGTACCGGTGGGCCAGCCGCTTGTGCATGTGCATGTAGGAGCCGTAGAAGAACGGGTCCCCCTCGGCGAGGACGACGACGTCCCGGCCGGCGTCGAGGTGCGCGGCCAGCCGCGCCGCGGCCGCCTCGTAGAACTCGTCGATCGCGCCCTGGTAGCCGCCGGGGTGGTCGGTGCCCTCGGTGGTGACCGGGTAGACGAGCAGCTCCTCGACCTGCCCCTCCCGCAGGTACGGGGCGGCCACCGCGCGGGCGACCGAGCGGCCGTGTCCCGCTGCGTGGAAGGCGACCACGTCGGCCGCGCCGATCAGCCGGGCGGCCTTGACGGTGACCAGCTCGGGGTCGCCGGGGCCGAGCCCGACGCCGTACAGCCGTCCGGTGGTCATTCCACGTCGCTCGCGATCGCGTTGACCGCCGCCGCGGTGATGGCGCTGCCGCCGCGCCGGCCGCGGACCACCAGGTGCTCGAGGTCGGAGGCGGCCAGCGCGTCCTTGGACTCCACCGCGCCGATGAACCCCACCGGGATGCCGAGGACGGCGGCGGGCCGGGGTGCCCCGGCGGCGACCATCTCCAGCAGGTGGAACAGGGCGGTCGGCGCGTTGCCGATGGCGACCACGGCGCCGTCCAGCCGGTCGCGCCACAGCTCCAGCGCCGCGGCGGTCCGCGTGGTGCCCAGCTGGGCGGCCAGGCCGGGGGTGCGCGGGTCGTTGAGCGTGCAGACGACGTCGTTGTCCTTGGGCAGCCGCCGGCGGGTGACGCCCGAGGCGACCATCTCCGCGTCGCAGAGCACTGGGGCGCCGGCGTCCAGTGCCTCGCGGGCGCGGGCCACGACGTCCGGTGAGTACGCGAGGTCCTCGACCAGGTCGACCTGGCCGCAGGCGTGGACCATCCGGACCGCTATGCGGGCGACGTCCTCGGGCAGGCCGGTGAGGTCGGTCTCGGCGCGGATGGTGGCGAACGAGCGCCGATAGATCTCCGCGCCGTCCCTCTCGTACTCGTACCCGTGCATCAGGCCCCCCCGACTCGGTATCCGGTCCCGGTCGCCACCACGTCGACGACCGCGCCCCGCGGTCGGCCGCAGCGGCGCTCGCAGCCGGCCCAGTGCTGGCGGGCTCCGCCGGCCGGCAGGGTGCCGGTCGCCACGGCCCGGACGGCGTCGGCCCGGACGTCGGCCAGCGACTTGGCGCACCCCGGCCGCCCGGCGCAGGCGGTGACCCGCGTCCACGGGCTGTACTCGTCGAACACCATGCCGGTCCGGTGCAGCGCGACGGCGGCGTCCTCGACGGCGTCCTCGGCGAGGTCGGGGACGACGACGCTGCGCCACGGGGTCAGCTGCACCTCGTCGGCGAGCCTGGCCAGCAGGTCCACCTGCTCAGCGGTCAGCCTTCCCAGGGGCACGACCGCGATGAGTGCGACCTGCCCGTCCGTCTGTCGGGAGGTCCCGACGAGCGGGGGGCCGGAGGCTCCCCCGAGGAGGGACGGCAGCGGCTCCACGCGACGGGGGGACGGCACCTGGCCGCGGTGTCGTCCGGAGGACGACAGAGTCATCGCGACGCGGGCCGCGCCCTTGTCCAGCTCGGCCAGGCGCCACGCGGCGGACCCCTGGGCGGCGCGCTCGTCGAGGAAGGCGCGGGTGGCGGCGAGGGCCAGCGCGACGGCGTCGTCGGCTGTCGTCCGCAGGCCGCTGTCGGCGCCGGCGAGGGTCAGCGCGACCTCGGCAGGGGAGAGGGCCAGCAGGCCGACGTCCCCGCCGAGACCGGCGACGTCGCCGCGGCCGTCGTCCAGGGTGGCCAGGTACCGGCCGGGCAGCGCGGCGAGCGCGGGATCGGCGCAGATGGCGGCGTCCAGCGCCCACACCCACGGCCGGACGTCGACGTGCCCGCCCGCCCGGCCGCTGAGCGCGCTGGCCAGGATGTTGCGCACCCGCTCGTGCGTGGCGCTGGGGAGCAGGCCGGCGGCGGCGAGCCGGTCGCCGAGCTCGCCCTCCGCGCCCGGGGTCAACCCGCGCAGCTGCACGTTGCCCCGGCTGGTGAGCTCCAGGTGCCCGTCACCGAGGTCGCGCGCCGCGGCCGCCAGCTCCCGCAACTGTCCGCCGGTGAGCAGGCCGCCGGGCACGCGCACCCGGGCCAGCCCGCCGTCGGCCGCCGCGTGGGTCTGCAGCGCGCCGGGGCAGGCGTCGGCGCGGTCGCGGAGGGCCGGTGTCATAGCGGTCGCGAGGGTACGTCCCGCCGTCCCGCCCGGTGACCGGCGGATGGCCGGCTCAGCCGAGCCGGCGTGCCTCGTCGAAGGACATCCACACCCAGCGGCGGTCGGCCCGGCTGTGCACCTGCCCCATCGCCGCCACCCGGCGCCGCTGGTCCATCGTGGCGACGTGCTGGACGACGGCCACCTCGGCGTCGCGCATCGCCCGCTCCGCGGCGACCTCGGCGGGGGTGGCCGGGAGGTCGCTGGTGAGCTCGGGCCCGTCGTCCGTGCCGGGCCGGGCGTAGGGGCTGTCGGACGGCAGGTTGCCGCTGATCCGGCCGTAGGCGCCCAGGACCAGGAGGAGCAGCCCGGCGACGACGGAGAAGACGACGTTCGGGAACTCGAAAGCGAGGATGTTGAAGCTGGTGCGCAGCACGGCCAGGTTGGCCAGCGCCGAGAGCAGGAACAGGGCGCCCACGACGATCATCAGCGTCGAGGCGATCCGTGGTCCCCGGCGGCGGCCACGAAGAGCACCACCGCGGTGACCACGGAGATGGCCGACAGCAGGCCGTTGGAGGACAGGCCGAGGATCCGCTCGCCCGCGGTCGAGAAGAACGCAAGCCGGTTGGCGAAGCCGAGCAGGTCGAAGACCAGGATGACTGAGCCGACGGCGACGGCGCCGACGCGCTGCACCACCGGGACGCGCGCGCCGAGTGATGGAGGCGTGCTCGGGTCGGCCGCCGTCCGCAGCCGGGACCAGGGAGGCAGGACCATGGTGTGCTCCTCTGCGAGAGGTTCGGTGTAGTCACTCCACTGACACCAACCCTTCGCTGGCCGTTTCGGTAACGGATGCGGGACAGGCGGCTCGTCCGGGAAGGCCGGCGCGGGCGGCGCGGTTTCCCCGGCATGACCCAGCGCGACCTGCACTCGGAGTTCCTCCGCGCGGACCTCTTCCTCGCGATGGGGCAGCCCATCGAGGCGGCGCGTCTGCTGGAGCCGCTCGTCGAGGCCGAACCGGCCAACGAGGCAGCTCTGGAGCTGCTGGCCCGGTCCTACTTCGGGTCTGCCCAGCTCGCGAGGGCGGAGGAGGCGCTGACCCGTCTGGTGGAGATGGCCCCGGCCAACGGCTGGGCCCGCCGCGCGCTGGCCCGCACGCTGGAGCGGCAGAGCCGCCCCGGCGAGGCGGTGGCGCACCACCGGGTTGCCGACGCCCTCGGCGCCGCCTGAAAGGGACCCACCTGCCCCCCATCACTCGCGCCCTCCCGGCGGGACCCTGCGCGGGGGCCACCGGCCCGGGGCCGGGCGGTAGCGTCGGGGCATCACGGCAGTGCAGCGAGGAAGCCGGTGCGAGCCCGGCGCGGTCCCGCCACTGTGAGCCCCCCGGGGCGAGCCAGACACCGCGGCTGCCGTGCCCGACGACCCGGGGCGCGGACCCCCAGTGAGGACGCCCATGTTCACCCTGCTGTCGACCAGCGACACCGACCTGCTCTCCGCCCGCGCCAGCGGCGCCGACTGGCGGCTGGGCAACCCGTCCCGCCTCGACGAGGCCGGGATGGCCGCGCTGGTCGAGGGCGCCGAGCTCGTCGTCGTCCGCATCCTCGGGGTGCGGCGGCAGTACGAGGAGGTGCTCGCGCCGCTGCTGGCCGGGCCGGCGCCGGTCGTCGTCCTCGGCGGGGAGGCGCTGCCCGATGCCGAGCTGATGGAGCTCTCGACCGTGCCGATGGGCGTGGCCACCGAGGCGCACGGCTATCTGGCGCAGGGGGGCCCGGAGAACCTGGTCCAGCTGCACCGCTTCCTGTCCGACACGGTGCTGCTCACCGGCGAGGGTTTCGAGCCGCCGTCGGTGGCGCCGGACTGGGGCGTGCTGGAGCGGGAAAGCCGGGGCAGCGGCCCGACCGTCGCCGTCCTCTACTACCGGGCGCACCACCTGGCCGGGAACACCGCCTTCGTCGAGGCCCTGTGCACCGCGGTCGAGGACGCCGGTGGCCGGCCGCTGCCGGTGTTCACCTCCTCGCTGCGCAGCGTCTCCGATGAGCTGCTCGACGTCCTGCGGACCGCCGACGCCCTGGTGGTCACGGTGCTCGCGGCCGGCGGCTCGCGGCCGGCCACCGCCCAGGCCGGTGGGGACGACGGCGCGTGGGACGTCGGCGCGCTGGCCTCCCTCGACGTGCCGGTGCTGCAGGGGCTGTGCCTGACCCGCTCGCGGGAGGAGTGGCTGGCCGACGACGACGGGCTCTCCCCGCTGGACGTCGGCAACCAGGTGGCGATCCCGGAGTTCGACGGCCGGCTGATCAGCGTGCCGTTCTCCTTCAAGGAGACCGACGCCGACGGCCTGACCTCCTACGTCGCCGACCCCGAGCGGGCGGCGCGGGTCGCCGGCACCGCCGTCGCGCACGCCCGGCTGCGGCACACCCCGCCCGCCGAGCGCCGCATCGTCGTCATGCTCAGCGCCTACCCGACCAAGCACGCCCGCATCGGCAACGCCGTCGGCCTGGACACCCCGGCGTCGGTCGTCCGGCTGCTGGCCGCGATGTCCGGCGCGGGGTACGACGTCGGACCGTTCGACGGGCCCGACGCCCTGCCCGGCGTCGCCGACCTGGACGGCGACGCGCTGGTGCACGCGCTCATCGCCGCCGGCGGGCAGGACGCCGACTGGTTGACGTCGGAGCAGCTTTCGGGCAACCCGGTGCGCATCCCGGCGGCCGAGTACCGCGCCTTCTTCGACACCCTCCCCGAGGACCTGCGCGCGGCGATGGTCGAGCACTGGGGGCAGCCGCCGGGCGCGCTGTTCGTCGACGGGGGCGACATCGTCTTCGCCGCCCTGGGGGCGGGCAACGTCGTGGTGATGGTGCAGCCGCCGCGCGGCTTCGGGGAGAACCCGATCGCGATCTACCACGACCCGGACCTGCCGCCGTCCCACCACTACCTGGCCGCCTACTGGTGGCTGCGCTC
>JALYNA010000277.1 GCA_030773455.1 Actinomycetota bacterium | reverse complement strand
ATCGCGGTCGAGGCCGGACTCGGGTTCGAGTCGGCCATGGCCCGGGCCGGCAAGAACGGCAAGGGGCCGCTGGCCGAGGAGCTGGTCCGCACCCTGCAGGACATCGGCGTCGGCCAGCCCCGCCGGGAGGCCTACCTGGCGCTGGCCGAGCGCACCGGGGTGCCCGACCTGCGCCGCTTCGTCAACGCGGTGATCCAGGCGGACCAGTACGGCGTCTCCATCGCCGACGTGCTCCGCACCCAGGCCAGCGAGATGCGCCTCAAGCGCCGCCAGCGGGCCGAGGAGAAGGCCATGCAGATCCCGGTCAAGGTGATCTTCCCGCTGATCCTGTTCATCCTGCCGACCCTCTTCATCGTGGTCATGGGGCCGGCCGTCATGGACATCATCGCCGCCTTCAGCGACTGAGCGACCGGATGAGACCGGCCCTCACCACCCGGGGTGAGTGCCGATCCCGTCAGGCCTTGTCCGGTCACCCGTCCTCCTACGCTCGGTCGGCTTCGCCTCCCGAGCAACCGCCCGCGCCGCGCCGTTCGGCGCCGCCCCCGAGGAGAACCGTGCTCGTGCCGTCCGTCCTGCGGCGCATCCTGGCCGTCACCTGCTCCCTGGCGCTGGCCGCGTCCGTGGCCGGCTGCTCCGAGACGCCCCCGGGGGAACCCACCGGTGGACTCGCGGTGGTGGTGGGTGCCCGCAGCAACATGCCGCCGATCGACCTCGACGGCGTCGCGGGCCAGGTGCTGACGAACGCTGTCGACACGCAAGCGTCGGTCTCCCTGGTGGTGGCCGACGGCGCCCCCTTCCGGCACTCGACCCGGCAACTGGAGACCGCAGGGGACGACGGTGACGCGTGGCGGGCCAGCGAGGCGGAGAACCTGCGGGCGCTCCGGGACTCCATCGCCTCGGCCGCGGCCAGGAGCCCCGAGACCGACCTGCTCGCGGCCTTGGGGCTCGCCGCCCAGGAGGTCGCCTCCGCGCCCGGCAAGCACGTCGTCCTGGTCGTCGACTCGGGCCTGTCGACGCTCGGGCCCATGGACTTCCGCCGGCCCGGCATGCTGGACGCCGACCCCGCAGACCTGGTCGCCAGCCTGCAGACCGCAGGCGCCCTCCCCGACCTCAGCGGGGTGCACCTGGTCTTCCAGGGCCTGGGCGACACCGCCGCCCCCCAACCCGCGCTGAGCGCCGTCGTGCGCACCCAGCTGGCCGAGCTCTGGACGGCCATCGGCCTGGCGGCCGGCGCCCTCGACGTGAACGTCGAGCACTCGCCGCTGCGCGGCGAGGCGCCTCTGGGCCTTCCCCCGGTCAGCGTGGTGGGCCCCGGGAGGGGCATCACGTGCACCGCGAACACCGTCGTCCTCGACGGTGGCGACGTCGCCTTCCTGGCGAACACGGCGACCTTCAAGGACCCGGCCGCCGCGACGGCGACCCTGCAACTGATCGCTGACCAGATGCGGACGGCCGGCGCGACGGCGACGCTGACGGGCACCACCGCGGACGTGGGGGACCTCGAGGGACAACGCCGGCTGAGCCGGGAGCGGGCCGAGACGGTCGCTGATCTGCTCAGCGAGCTCGGCGTCCCGGCCGGCAGCATGACCGTCGTCGGCCTGGGCAGCGACTTCCCCGGGTACGTGCCGGACCGCGACGACGCCGGCAACCTCTCGCCGGCTGCGGCCGCCCTCAACCGCAAGGTCGTCATCGAGCTCTCCGGCGTGGCGGCCACGGTCGTCTGCGCCTGACCGTCCCTGCGACGGCCAGGCGCAGACAGGGGGAGGGCCCTTCCCCTGTCCCGGGCTCAGCCGCTCTTCTTGTGGGAGCCGCTGGAGCGGGGCTGGGCCGGGTTGGTGGGGTCGCCCTGGGACGGCGGGTTCATCGCCGGGCCGCTGGTGGCCTCGGAGACCTTGGAGCCGGCGGTGGCGGGCATCGGGTCGTCGGCGGCCGGGGTGGCGGGGTCGCCCCCGGAGGGCTGGGCGCCCTCGTGCAGCGCGGCCAGCCGGTTCTCCATGATCGTCACCACCTGCAGCCGGTTGGCGTGCGCCCGCTCGTACTCCAGCAGGCTCTCGACACCGGTCGCGTCCAGCATGCGGATCCGGGAGGTGAGCCCGTCCACGGGGAGGTGGTCGTAGTCGGGCAGCGGCAGTTGGTCGTGCTCGGTCATGGCCACCGCCTACCCCCGCCTCCTGGATCCGACACCGGGTGTGACGGCACGGCCGGTGGGTAGGCGGCGGGAGCGGCACAGCCCGGGTTGCGGGCCCCGCAGACGAGCCCCACAGCGATCGAGGAGTGGTTCCACACCCATGGACGTGTCCTTCCTGGCGCCGGTCTTCACCGCCTCCGGGCCCTACGCCACCGTGTGCGCCGATGTCACGCACACCACCGAGAACGCCGACCAGGAACTGGAGCTGCGGGTCCGCGCCGCGGTCGAGAAGCTGCAGGAACAGGGCGCACCGGAGACCGTCGTCGAGGCCGTCCGCAACCGGCTGCTCGAGGCCAACGAGGGTGGGGACATCGCCACGCTGCGCGGCCGCGCGCTCATCGTCGCCGCCGACGGCAGCGTCGTCCTCGACCAGCCGCTGACCGACTCCCCGCGGCAGGAGGTGGCCGAGTACTCGCCCACGCCCGACCTCATGCCGGTCCTGCGCCAGCTGCCCGGACGCGTGCCGCACATCGTCGTCATCACCGACCGGGTCGGCGCCGACATCTCGGTGGCCACCCTCGTCGGCCGCCCCGAGATCGAGGACGAGGTGGAGGGCGACAGCTTCCAGATCCGCAAGTTCCAGGGCGGCGGCTGGGCCCACCACCGCTACCAGCACAACGCCGAGAACAAGTGGATCCACAACGCCGACAACGTCGCCGAGCGCATCGCCTCACTGGTGCGCCGGCTGCACCCGCAGTTCGTGCTGCTGGCCGGCGACATGCGGGCCCGGCAGATCCTCACCGACCGGGCCAGCGACCTCTGGTCGGACCTGATCGTCTCCATGGACGAGGGCGGTCGGGCGGCCGGCGCCGACCGCGAGCCGGTCGAACAGCGGACCGCCCAGCTGGTCGCCGAGCACGAGGCCCGAGAGGAGGCCGACGCGGTCGAGAAAATCCAGGCCGCCGGCGCGCACGGCCTCGCGGTGACCGGCAGCGCCGCCGTGGTGGAGGCGCTGCGCAAGGGCCAGGTCGAGACCTTGGTGCTCGCCGACCAGCCGGACGACGAGAAGCTGCTCGTCGGCCCGTCCCCGCTCGAGCTCGGCCTCGACCAGGGCGACATGGATGCCCTCGGCGTGCAGCAGGTGCACTCGGTGCCCGCCGACCGCGCTCTGCTCGCCGCCACGGTGGCCAGCTCCGCCGGCGTCGTCGTCGTCCCCCGCTCGGCGATGCCCGGCGACGCCCCGGTCGCCGCGATCCTCCGCTACACCGACGACTCCACCCCGTCGGCCCAGTGACCCAGACATCGACCCTGAAGGGGAACCCGTGACCGACCCGCACCAGCCCGCCACCGCACCCGGCACCTCGCCCGGCGACGTCGAGCACCGCGCCGCCCTCGCCGAGGCCCTCGGCAAGGAGGTCTGGCCGGCCGACCGCGACACGCTCGTGGCCAAGGCGCAGGAGGGCAACGCCCCCGACCGCGTGCTCTCCGACCTGCGCCGGCTGCCGTCGGGCCAGCAGTTCGACAACGTGCAGGACGTCGCCCGCGCCCTCGGCATCGGCACCGAGCAGCAGCGGTTCTGAGGTGACCACGCAGAAGGAGCCCAGCCCCGAGGCGCTGGCCAACGTCACCGAGCACAACATCGCCACCCGGTCGCACCCGGTGCTGCCCGAGGAGGAGGCTATCGCCGGCACCGGCATGGAGGAGACGGCGGCCGAGCTGATCCTGGCCGAGTCCGAGGAGCGCACGATCCACCCCGACCCGGACGACGCCCAGGGCGCGCACCGGCAGTCGGCAGAGACCGCGGACCTGCCCTGAGCAATCCGCACGAGCACGGTGTCCAGCTGCGTTGGTCCGATCCGGACTCGCTCGGCCACGTCAACCACGCGCGGGCGCTGAGCCTCCTCGAGGACGCGCGCCTGGCGATGGCCGAGGGGGCGCCCGGGGAGCCCGGACTGATCCTCGCCCGGCTGGAGGTTGACTACCTGCGCCAGCTGTACTACCGGGTCGGTGAGCGGTTGAGCGTGCGCAGCACGGTGACGCGGCTGGGCGCGAAGTCGCTCACCGTTCGCCAGGAGCTGGCGCAGGACGACGAGGTCGCCATCCGGGCCGACGTCGTCATGGTGCTGTTCGACTTCGCCACCGACGCCAGCCGCGGGATGACCGACGCCGAACGGGCCTACTGGTCGCGGTTCGCCGAGGGCTGAGGTGACGTTCTTCCCCGGCTTCGGCGAGGCCACCGCGGACGGGGCGGACGGCGTCCGGCTGCGGGTGCGGGTCGGCGGTGAGGGCCCGCCCGTCGTCCTGCTGCACGGGCACCCGCGCACCCACACCACCTGGCACCGGGTGGCGCCGCTGCTGGCCGCGGCCGGGCACACCGTCGTCTGTCCGGACCTGCGGGCGACGGCCGCTCGTCGAAACCGCCGACCACCGACGACCATGCGCCGTACTCCAAGCGCGCGATGGCCCGCGACGTCGTCGCGCTGATGCGGGGCATGGGGCACGAGCGCTTCGCCGTCGCCGGCCACGACCGCGGCAGCTACGTCGCGATGCGCACCGCCCTAGACCACCCCGGCGCCGTCACCCACCTCGCCGTCCTCGACTGCGTCCCGATCGTCGAACACCTCGATCGCGCCGATGCCCGGTTCGCCGCCGCCTGGTGGCACTGGTTGTTCTTCGCCCAGCCCGATCGGCCCGAGCGGGCGATCCTCGCCGACCCCGACGCCTGGTACGGCGGCGACCCGGCGGTCATGGGGCAGGAGAACCACGCAGACTTCCGCGAGGCGATCCACGACCCCGCGACGGTGCACGCCATGCTCGAGGACTACCGGGCCGGCCTGGGCCTAGACCGCGCCGCCGACGAGGCCGACCGGGCCGCCGGACGGCGGGTGACGTGCCCGACGCTGGTGCTGTGGTCGGCCCGTGACGACCTCGAGGAGCTGCACGGCGACCCGCGGGAGATCTGGGCGGACTGGACGAGCGACCTGCGCGGCGGCGGGCGCATCGACAGCGGCCACCACATGGCGGAGGAGTCACCCGACGAGCTGGCCGCCGCGCTGGTCGCGTTCCTCGCGAGTTGATCCGGGGTAGATCAGCAGCATGCCCAAGACGACGAAGAGCGGGGACGCGAAGAAGAGCGAGATCCCCAGCACCCTGGAGCGGTCGGACGAGAAGGCGCAGCGCACCTTCGCCAAGGCGCACGACTCGGCGATGGACTCCTACGACGACGAGCGGCGCGCCAACCAGGTCGCCTGGGCAGCCGTCAAGCACACGCACGAGAAGGTCGGCGACCACTGGGAGACCAAGGACCACAAGGGCCCCAGCGACGCGCAGGCCGAGGGTGGCCGGGACACCAATCGCGAAACCAAGGGCGGCGTCGACGCCAACGCCACCAAGGAACACCTCATGGACGTCGCCAAGAAGCTCGACATTTCCGGTCGCTCGAAGATGAGCAAGGACGAGCTGGTCGACGCGATCAAGAAGGCCAACGACAAGGAGACCCGCAAGGCGCGGGAGGGCTGAGTCAGGTGGCCCCCGTGCAGGTCCCGCCGCGAGCTCGCGAGTGGTGGGGGGCAGGGGGGTCCGCTTTCAGCCGGCGGGGATGAGCAGCAGCTCGGTCTGCCGGTCGCCCAGGTAGCTCACGCCGTCTCCGGTCAGCGCCACGCCCTCCTCCAACGCCATGCGCACCGGCTGGCCGCCCCACTCGGGCACCGGCACCCGCACGCACAGCTCGAGCGCGTAGACGGTGCCCGGGCGCAGCACCCGCTCACCGGCGCCGGGGACGCCGCGCTGGTCGTCCCACCGGCCGATCGCCGGGCCCGCTCCGTGGCCGTGGACACCCACCGGGTGCGAGTAGATGTCGCCGTCGATGCCCTCGGCCGCGGCGGCGCACCGGGCCGCGGCCAGGACCTCGTTGCCGGTGCGGCCGGCGACGAGCTCCGCGGTCGTGAGGTCCTGCAGCCGGTTCCCCACGGCCAGGGCCTGCCGGAGCCCGTCCGGCGCGTCGGTCTCGCCGCGGCCGAGCACGTAGCCGTTGCGCTGGCTGTCGGTCCGCAGGCCCAGGCTGGACAGGCCGAGGTCGCAGTGCACCAGGTCGCCGGGCTGCACCGGCACGTCGTAGCCGACGGCGGGCAGCAGCGCGCCCTGCTCGCGCAGCGGCGCCACTCCCGCGCGCTGCACGTCGACCACCGGGTGGAACCACGGCTCCAGGCCCAGGTCGGCCAGGCGCTGGCGGATCCACCAGGCCAAGTCGGTGGCGGTCGAGACCCCGGCGGTCACGACGGCGGGGGAGAAGGCCTCCTCGACCACCTCGCGCACCCGCCGGTTGAGCCCGTCCAGCGCGGTGAGCTCCTCGGGCAGCCGCGTCTCCAGCCAGCCGACCGCCAGCTCCTCGGCCGACACCAGCCGGTCGGCCCACGGTCCCAGGGCCTCGGTGAGCAGCCGGTGCTCGGTGTGCGACAGCCCGTCGGCCAGGGCGAAGTCGGCGGAGACGTCGATGCCGATCCGCCGCGGCGCGGCCTGCTCCACGATGCGCCGCACCTCCGCCCACTGGGAATCCTCGGCCGCACGCCCCCCGCCGTCCTCGGGGGACCAGGCCGGCAGGAACTGGCCCACCGGGTACCGGGAGACCGCCGCCGCGGTGACGCCGTCGTCGCTGCGGTGCAGCGCGAGGATCGTGCGCCGGCGGGCCGAGAGCCAGGTGGCCGGCAGCAGCGTGGCCAGCACGGGGTCCTCGTTGTACTCCCGGCCGACGACCAGCCACAGGTCGATGCCGGCGCGGTCCATCAGGGCGGGCAGCAGGTCCAGCAGCCGCTGGGTCAGCCACCGGTCGCGGAGGTCGGCCTGCTCGCGGAGCGGCAACGGCACCGTCCGGGTCGGGTCCGGCGCGACGAGCGGCATGTACAGAGGGAAGCAGAGAACCGGCGTCCCCACCGGTCGAGCCGACGACGAACTGCTCAGGCGGCTCCGCCGGCCGAGCAGCCGGCCGGGGGGATGCTGTCGGCCAACCGCCCGCTGCGCTGCCGGGGCAGGACGGCGGCCACCCGGTCGCGGCCGGCCCGCTTGGCCTCGTACATGGCCCCGTCGGCGCGGTCGACCAGCCGCCACATCGCGTCGGCGGCGTCCTCGCCGTCGACCGGCCGGGCCAGCGCGATGCCGATCGAGGCGGTCACCGAGTGACCGGCGTCCGTGCGGCTGGTCCGCACCGCCGACCGCAGCCGCTCGGCCAGCTGGTACGCCTCGGCCGGGTCGCTGACCAGGCCGAGCACGAGCATCTCCTCACCGCCGGTACGCGCCAGCACGTCACTGGGCCGCACCGTGGCCGACAGGGACGCCGCCACCGCCTGCAGCACGGCGTCCCCGGCGGCGTGCCCGTGGGCGTCGTTGAGCTGCTTGAAGTGGTCCAGGTCCAGGACCAGGGCGGCCACCCGCAACCCCTCACGGCGGGCCTGCCGCCACACCCGCGGTGCCTGCTCGACGAGGACGCGGCGGTTGGACAGCCCGGTGAGCGGGTCCTGGTGGGACAGCGCCTGGGTCGCCTCGAGCAGCCGCTGCACCCGGCGGCGCAGCACGTGGACGCCGAGGGACGCCGCGTTGAGGACGCCGGAGCTCACGCCCACCTGGATGGCGAGGGCCAGCGGGTTGTCGTAGCTGCTCCCCAGGGCCAGCAGGCAGGCCAGCACGGTGGCCACCATGTTGACGGCAAACATCCACGAGCCGAGGAACCAGGCGGCCACGAACGCAGGGAACAGCAGCATGAGCGGTGTCGCGTGGCGGACCGGGTCCTCGATGCACGTGGCGATGACGACGTAGACAAGGTCACCGAGCAGCACCAGGCCGAAGGTCTCCCAGCGGCCGACCCGCCGGCGGAACGCCAGCCACGCCCCGATGGCCACCAGCAGCACCAACGTGCTGCCGTAGACCACCCGGACCGGGGCGCCCTCACGGAGCACCCCGCCGACGAACAGGTTCGCCAGGCCCAAGGCGGCGCCCAGGCACAGCAGCCCGGCGAGGGTCAGGGCGGCCACCCGACCCTCCAGCCCGCGGCCGGCCGACAGGTCGGCCACCACCGCCAGTGTCCGTGTGTCGGTGCCCTTGAGTCGCCACCTGCCCACGGAAGGCAGCATGCCGTAGGCCGCGGCCCTGCAGGGAGTTCGTTGCACGATCGTGCCGCACCGTTTGCATGGCCGGCACGGGTCGACGGCGCCGCAGGTCGGGTGCCAGGGTGACGGCCGTGTGCCACCCCGACCCCGGCGCGGTCGTCGTCCGCACCCTCGCCGAGCACCCGCCGGTCGACGCGGGCGGGACCAGCGCGCTGCGCATGGTCGCCGCCGGCTCGCACACCGCCGGCCGGTTCGGCCTGGTCGAGTACCGCCTCGGCCCGCGCAGCCCGGGAGCCGCACCGCACTACCACCAGTCGTTCTCCGAGTCGTTCTACGTGCTCGCCGGCTCGCTGACCGTCTACGCCGACGGAGCCTGGCGGCCGTACTCGGCCGGCGACTTCGCGCTGGTGCACGAGCGCGGCGTGCACGGCTTCCGCAACGACGGCGGCGAGTCGGCCGACTTCCTCATCCTCTTCACCCCGGGGATCGCCCGGGAGCAGTTCTTCGCCGAGATGGCCGAGCTGCGCCGCAGCGGGCGGACGCCGACCCCGGAGGAGATGACGGCCTTCTACGCCCGACACGACCAGGTGATGGTCGACGTCTGAG
>JALYNA010000276.1 GCA_030773455.1 Actinomycetota bacterium | reverse complement strand
ACCCCGAGCACCGCGGCGACGACGGCGAGAGCTGCGAGCACGGAGCCGACGATGGCACGGCGCGGGACGCCGGCGCGGGACCGCCACCCCGCGCCCTCGGACGACCCCCGCGCCCGGGGCGATCAGTCCGCGTGCCGTCCGCGGGCACCCCGGAGCGCCGACGGCAGCAGCAGACCGAGCACCGCCGCAGCCGCCATCAGCGGACCGGTGGTCGCCCGGGTCCCCCCAGCTCCAGCCGGGCGACCACGGCGCTGGCCACGAGGGTCGCGCTACTGACGACAGGACGCCCAGCGCCAGGTAGTCCGGTGGGGTGTCGGCGACGATCTGCGTCCGGCCGCCGCAAGCCACGACACTCGGCACCCAGGTGCCGGCCCAGACGTCGAACCGCGGGGCGGCATCCTCCACCTGCTCGCTCTCGGCCAGCACCTGCACGGTGATGCGTCCGGACCGGTCGCCGACTGGGCGACGGCCACGCGAAGTCCTCGGGGGTGACCGTGGTGGCGCCGAGGCCCTGCCCGCACTCCGGCGCGTGACGGTGGCACCCTCCGGCAGCCCGCCGGAGGCGCCGGTGCTCAGCTGCCGGATGTCGACGGTGACCACGGTGGGACCGTCGCGCTACGGGACGACCGCCGTCACCTCATCAGGTGGCAGCGGCGCGCGTCGGTCTCGTATCCCGTGGGCTGAGAAACCGCAGCGCCGACGCCGAACTGCACGGCACCGATCAGCGCCGCGGCAGCGCCGGCCGACTCCCCGTGCCGGGACAGCGCCAGGGCGGGGGCGTTGGGCAGTGCCAGACCGAAGGCGAAGAGCATCGCCCACACACACCTGACCGGTCGGACACAGCCCCGCGCACGGTGACCGCGGCGTACCGCTGACCACCGGGGCGGGACGCCCCGAGCATGGCGCCCGCGCGGCGGCACCGGCGGGAAGCGCCCCGCAGTGCCGCCGAGCACCGGCGCCGTCGGGACCAGCCAGCAGTCAGGTGCCGCAGAAGGTCCGGTAGGGGCCGGTGCCGCCCGGCGCCGGCTCGGCGTAGCGCTCCAGGCCGGGGCGCTGCTGGTAGGGGCTGGCCAGCACCTCGAGCAGCTGGTGCAGCGGTGCGAGGTCCCCGGCGGTGGCGGCGGTGAGCGCCTCCTCGACGAGGTGGTTGCGCGGGATGTAGACGGGGTTGACCCGGTCCATCGCCTCGGCGTCCGGCTCCAGCGCCCGCCACTGCTCGAGCCAGGCGTCGAAGGCCGCCAGGTCCAGGACGAGGAGCCGCGCGGGCTCGGCGTCCCCCCGGGCGGCGGTGCCGAGGTGGCGGAAGAACGTCGTCATGTCGGAACGGTTGGCCTGCATGAGGTCGAGCAGGTCCTCGATCAGCGACGAGGCCACCGCGTCGTCCAACCCCAGCTTGGCGCGCATGCCGGCCGACCAGGCGGCGTTGTACTCCTCGACGAACCCGCCGAGCGCCTCCACCGCGAGGGCGACGCCCTGCTCCTGGTCGTCGGAGAGCAGCGGCAGAAGCGCCTCGGCGAACCGCGCCAGGTTCCACTGGGCGACGACCGGCTGGTTGCCGTAGGCGTAGCGTCCGCCGGCGTCGATGGAGCTGAAGACCGTGGCCGGGTCGAACGCGTCCAGGAACGCGCAGGGGCCGTAGTCGATGGTCTCCCCGGAGATCGTCGTGTTGTCGGTGTTCATGACGCCGTGCACGAAGCCGACCAGCATCCACTGCGCCACCAGCCGCGCCTGGGCCGCGACGACGGCCTCGAACAGCGCGAGGTACGGCTGCTCGGCGCCGGCGGCGGCGGGGTGGTGGCGGGCGATGGCGTGGTCGGCGAGGCGGCGCAGCAGGTCGACGTCCCCGGTGGCGCCGGCGTACTGGAAGCTGCCCACGCGCAGGTGGCTGCTGGCCACCCGGGCGAGGACGGCGCCGGGCAGCAGGGTCTCCCGGCGCACCGGGCGCCCGGTCGCCACCACGGCCAGGGAGCGGGTCGTGGGGATGCCGAGGGCGTGCATCGCCTCGCTGATCACGTACTCGCGCAACATCGGGCCGACCGCGGCCAGCCCGTCGCCGCCCCGCGAGAAGGGCGTGCGCCCCGAGCCCTTAAGGTGCAGGTCGCGCAGCCGGCCGTCGGTGTCGACCAGCTCGCCGAGCAGCAGCGCCCGCCCGTCGCCGAGGCGGGGGACGTACCCGCCGAACTGGTGCCCGGCGTAGGCCTGCGCCACCGGCTTCGCACCGCCGGGCAGCGAGGTGCCGACCAGCAGGCGGACACCGTCCGGGCTGCGCAGCGCGTCCGGGTCGAGGCCGAGCTCGCCGGCCAGCCGCTCGTTGAGCACGAGCAGCTGCGGGTCCGGCGCCTCGTCGGCCTGCCAGGGCAGCGCCAGCTCCGGGAGCTCCCGGGCGAAGCGGTCGTCGAAGGAGACGGTCGATGCGGGGGCGACACTCACACCGTGGACAGCACGCGCAGAGGCGCTGCTGTTCCCGCAGCGGCCGGCGGACGACGGACGACTCGGCCCGCGCGCCGGAGGGCGGGCTCCGAACCGGCGCCCTGGACCTATCGACGCTCCAGGTCGTCGAGCAGTCGGCTCCGCGCTTCCTCGGGCTGGGCGGCCTCGTCGGGTTCCGCGTCGGCGGGTGGCTGGGGGCTTCCTCGCGTCGCTGGGCCTCCTCCTGCCGGCCTCGCTGCTGGTTCTCGCCGGGGCGGCGCTCGTCGGCTCCGAGCTGCTGGCCGGACCCCTGGGGCCGATGATCCGGGCGGTCAGCATCGCGTCGTCGGGATCCTCTTCGGCAACGCCTACCGGCAGCTCCGGGGAAAGAAGGGCAGCCGGCGGCACCGGCAGATTGGCACCGCCCTCAGTGCGGCGATCTTCGGGTCGGTCCTGCTCGGCGTGCCCCTGGTGTCTCCGCGGTGGTGGGCTTCGTCGGCGCCCTGCTCCTGCGACCCGAGCCTCCGGCCGGGACACCGAAGGACGGGGGACAGTGACCGACGGCGTCAGCGTGCTCGAGATCTTCCTGCTCATACTGTTCTCGGCCCTGTTCTCCTTCGGCGGGGGCAACGGTCAGATGCCGTTGATCCAGGGCCGCTGGGTCGAGCCCGGCCACCTGGCGCCCGAGCTTTTCTCCTTCTCGCTGGCGATCACCTACCTCGCACCCGGCCCCCGGGCCGGGTTCCTCGCCGGCGTCGGGTACTACCTGGCCGGCCTGCCAGGAGCGGCCGCCGCGATGCTCGGCGTCATCGTGCCCACCGTGGTGGGCGCCGGAGCGGTCAGCCTGGCACTCGGCCGGATGCAGCGGATCCTGCGGCGGCTCAAGCCCTCCTCCGGATTCGTCATCGCCGGGCTCATCGCCGCAGCTGCCTGGGGAACCGCGGCGCCGCTGGACCTGCGCCCGGTGGAGGTGCTCGCCGTGGCCGCGGTCGCCGTCCTGGTGGCATGGCGGGACGTCGAACCGCTGAAGGTCGTGCTGGCGGCGCTGGCCCTGGGGCTGGTCTGGGCTTTCCTGACCGGCTGACGGGACCCGGCGGGCCGGTCGGCGAGGTTCGACGGACGAGTCGGAACGTCGTCATGTCGAGACGGTTCGCTGCGACACCGTGCGCCTGCGGCGGGCACGAGACGCCGGACCTGATGGCGGCCGTCGGGACCCGTCCTCCGACGGACCTCTCCCCCGGGGTTCGGCGCCCGGTCTCGGCGGGCATGACTGTTCCAGGCCACCGGGTGCAAACGCCGCCCGTGCTCTCCATCCCGCACCTGAGGTACACGATGACGCACGCCCCTGCCCGGACCCTCCCCCTGAGCGACGACACCCTGGCCCAGCTCCCCGCTGCCGTCTCCAGGCCCGACTACGACCGCGGCGCTCTGATCCCCGGCATCGTGCACATCGGCGTCGGTGGCTTCCACCGCGCCCACCAGGCCGTCTACCTCGACGAGCTGGCCCGCCGCGGAACGACCGACTGGGGCGTGATCGGCGTCGGGCTGCACAGCACCGAGATCGGCGAGGTGCTCGACGCCCAGGACCGGCTGTACCTCGTCGTCGAGCGCAGCGCCCAGGGGGACGACGCCCGCGTCGTGGGAGCCATGACCCGCTACCTCTACGCCCCCGGAGACCCCGAGGCCGTGCTGGAGGCGCTGACCGATGCGCGCACCCGGGTGGTCACCCTCACCATCACCGACACCGGGTACTGCATCGACGCGCACACCGGGGAGTTCGACGCCGACGACATCCACGTCGCCTCCGACCTGGAGGACCCCGGCACGCCGAAGACGGTCTTCGGCTTCCTGGTCGAGGCGCTGCACCGGCGTCGGGAGGCCGGGCTGCCCCCGTTCACGGTGCTCCCCTGCGACAACATGCAGCACAACGGCTCCGCCGCGCGCACCGCCGTGGTCTCCTTCGCCCGGCTGCGCGACCCCGAGCTGGCCGTCTGGATCGACGAGAACGTCACCTTCCCCAGCAGCATGGTCGACCGGATCACCCCCACCACGACCCCCGAGGACCGCGACGCCGTGGCCGCAGCGACCGGTGTCGAGGACCGCTGGCCGGTCATCACCGAGCCGTTCCGGCAGTGGGTCGTCGAGGACTCGTTCTGCAACGGCCGCCCGCCCCTGGAGCAGGTCGGCGTCCAGTTCGTCGCTGACGTCACCCCCTACGAGAGGGTCAAGACCCGGCTGCTAAACGCTGGGCACAGCGCCATTGGCTACCTCGGCTACCTCGCCGGGCACCGCACCACCGCCGATGTCATGGCCGACCCCGTCTTCCGGGCCTACCTGACCCGGATGATGGCCGACGAGATCGCTCCCGGGCTGCCCGAGCCCGAGGGCATCGACCTGACCGAGTACCAGCAGGCCCTGCTGGACCGGCTGGCCAACCCCCAGATGGCCGACCAGCTCGCCCGCTTGTGCCGACGCGGATCCAGCAAGATCCCCAACTATCTCCTGCCCTCGGTCTCCGCGGCGATGGACGAGGGGCGCCCCCACCAGCTGCTCTGCCTGGCGGTGGCCGGCTGGCTGCGCTTCCTGCGCGGAACCGACTACGCCGGGGAGGAGGTCCCGATCCAGGGGCCCCGCCCCGACCTGGTGCCCATCGCCCAAGGCGCCGGGGACGACGCCGCTCCCCTGCTCGCCGAACGCAGCGTCTTCGGCCACCTCGGCCAGGACCCACGGTTCGCCGAGCCGGTGCAGCAAGCACTGTCCGCGCTCGAGCGCCAGGGGCCGCGCGAGGTCACCGAGCAGTACCTGTCCGCCGACGGGCCGGCCACGTCGTGACCGGCTCCCTGGACCGGTCCCAGGCCACCGTCCTGCTGTGCGACGCCGACGGCACCCTCTTCTCCTCCGAGGAACCGGCCTACGCCGCATCGGCCGACATCACGAACCGGTTCCTCGCCGAGCTGGGAGCCGAACGGCCGCACACGCCGGCGGAACTGCAGGCCATGACCAACGGCAAGAACTTCCGGGGCGCGGCCACCGAGTTGTCCGCCGGATACGGCCGCGAGCTGGTCGCCGCCGACCTCGAGCGGTGGGTGGCCGAGGGAGAAGGACGTGGTCACCGCCCACCTGCGCACCGCGCTGCGCCCGGACCCGCACGTCCAGGACGCGCTCCGGCTCCTGGCCGGGCGGTTCGACCTCGCGGCGGTCACGTCGAGCGCCTCCTCCCGGCTCGACGCCTGTCTCGAGGTCACCGGCCTGGCACCCCTGTTCCCGGTCGACCGCCGGTTCAGCGCCGAGGACTCCTTGCCCGAACCCACCAGCAAGCCCGACCTCGCGGTCTACGCTCTCGCCGGCCGGCAGCTGGGCATCACCCCCGACGAGGGGATCACCGTGGAGGACTCCGTCAACGGCGCACTGTCCGCGGTCGCCGCGGGCTACCCCACCATCGGTACCCTGGCCTTCGTCCCGCCACAGCAACGGGAGGAGCGCACCGCCGCGCTGCGCCAGGCCGGTGTGGCCGCCGTCGTGACGTCCTGGCCGGAGCTGGCCGACCTCCTCCTGTAACCGGTCCGGCGGAGGGTCCCGCACCCGGCCGGCGCTGCTCGGTTCACGACCGCTGCGTCCCGGGCACCCACCGCCTGGCAGCGGGCCACATCCGTGCGGGGAGGAGCGACATGACCATCGACCACGAGGCCGGCTCGTTCCCCGACGCCGGCGCGGGGCCGGCGGACACCGGGATCCCGGACGCCGCGGACGGCGGCGGCTTCGCCGACCTCGGACTGCGGCCGGAACTGCTGACCGCGCTCGCCGGCCTCGGCTACGAGGAGCCCACACCCATCCAGCGGCAAGCGGTGCCCCCGCTGATCGCGGGACGGGACCTCCAGGGACAGGCAGCCACCGGAACGGGGAAGACCGCCGCCTACGCCCTGCCGGTCCTGCAGCGGCTGCCGGGCGGGCGGAACACCCCCGACCCGTTCGCGCTGGTCCTCGTCCCGACCCGGGAGCTGGCCATCCAGGTGTCCGAGGCGATGTACCGCTACGGCCGGGAGCTCGGCGCCCGCGTCGTCCCCATCTACGGCGGCCAGCCGATCGGCCGGCAGCTACGGGCCCTGGACGGCGGCGTGGACGTCGTGGTGGCCACGCCGGGGCGGGCCCTCGACCACGTGCGCCGCGGCACCCTGCGTCTCGGGCACGTGGCGGCGGTCGTCCTGGACGAGGCCGACGAGATGCTGGACCTGGGCTTCGCCGAGGACCTCGAGGCCATCCTCGACGAGACGCCCGCGGATCGGCAGACCGTCCTGTTCTCCGCCACCATGCCGCGCCGCCTGGACGCGCTGGCTCGCCGCTACCTGCGTGACCCGGTGGTCATCCGGGTGGAGCGCGAGAGGCCGGCACCCGGGGGGGCGCCCCGGGTGCGGCAGACCGCCTACGTCGTGCCGCGTGCGGCCAAGGCGGCGGCCCTGGGCCGAGTGCTGGACATCGAGGCGCCGGGCGCGGCGATCGTCTTCTGCCGCACCCGCGACGAGGTCGACACGCTCACCGAGACCCTCAACGGCCGCGGCTACCGGGCCGAGGCGCTGCACGGCGGCATGGGCCAGGAACAGCGCGACCGCGTGATGAGCCGCCTGCGCGCCGGTACGGTCGACCTGCTCGTCGCCACCGACGTCGCCGCCCGGGGACTGGACATCGAGCAGCTCACGCACGTGGTCAACTACGACGTCCCGGCGGCGCCGGAGACGTACGTCCACCGGATCGGCCGCGTGGGCCGGGCCGGCCGGGAGGGCGTGGCGATCACCCTCGTCGAGCCCCGGGGCCACCGGATGCTCACGACGATCGAGCGGGTGACCGGCGCACGGATGGCCGTGGAAAAGATCCCCACGGTCGCGGACCTCCGGGCCCGTCGGCTCGAGCTCACCCGGGCGGCCCTGCGCGAGAGCCTGCTCGAGGACGACCTGGAGCGGTTCCGGTCGGTCGTCGAGACGCTCACCGACGAGTTCGACGTCGTGCAGGTCGCCCTGGCCGCGGTGAAGCTGGCGCACGAGAGCGGCGGGGCGACCGACGACGAGGAGGAGATCCCCGACGTCACCCTCCGCCCGGAACGGACGGCGGGGCGGCGCCCGGACGGCGCCGGAAGGAGTGGCCCCGGTGACCGCCGCGGCGCACGCTCCTCCGCGGGCCCGGTCGCCCGGCTCTACATCGGCCTGGGCCGCAGTGCCGGCGTCCGCCCGGCCGACCTCGTCGGCGCCATCACCGGCGAGGCCGGACTCCGCGGCCGCGACATCGGCGCCATCCAGATCACCGAGCGGTTCTCCCTCGTGGAGGTCCCCGAGCCGGTCGCCGACGACGTGATCACGGCACTCCGGTCGGCCACCATCAAGGGCCGGCAGCCCGGCGTCCGCAGAGACCGCGGCCAGCCGGGCTGAGTCCGCCTTCCTCAGGTCGGCGGCGATTGCTCGCTGTCGCCGTCGGACAGGTCCCGCGGCACGCCCTCGGACGGCGCGCGATGCCGCTCCGGCTCCAGGTCCTTCGCCAGCCGCTGCTCCACCTCGGGGCCGGCTCTTCGGGGGGGTCGGTCATGCCGTCCCGCGTTCCCGCGTCCGGACGCCGCAACCGTCCTCGGCCGACGGACCGGGAACGGGGCCGCCGCCGATGCCGTCGACGAGGCGGGGGCAGCACATCGTGCCGATGTCCCAGCCGCCTCTGCAACGTCCCCTCACCTCCGGGGCCGGAGTCACCGGGACGGACAAGGCCGGTCTCATAGGCGAGCACCACGGCCTGCACCCGGCTGCAGCCCCAGCTTGGTGAGGATCCGGTTGACGTGCGTCTTGACCGTGGCCTCCCGCAGGAACAGCCGGCCGGCGATCTCGGCGTTGGACAGCGCACGCGCCACCAGCCGCAGGACGTCGACCTCCCGGTCGGTCAGCCCGGCCAGCACCGCCGGCCGGCCGGCCGCGTCGGGCGGCGGCGCCTGCAGGAAGCGCTCCACCAGCCGTCTGCGCCGCGACCCTGCAGCTGATGGGGTACGCGGTCATCGCCACGCTGGCGGCGGGCACCGCCGAGCGGGCGGGCGAGGACGTCGTCCCGGCGCTGGAAGATGAGGATTCCTTCACCTGGCGTGTCGGCGTGCGACTCCTGGGGAGACCATGAGCGCGCCATGGCGATACCCGACGCGCTCGCACCGCAGGCCGGACCGGTCGATACCGGACCGCCTCCGGTGGTCACGCGCGTGTCCACGCTGCGCATGGAAGCTCCTGAGACGGCGCGGACCGCACGGCGGCGGCGTATCTGGATCCCGGCGCGGATGCGCATCATGGCCTGGCTGGTCCTGCTGTTTTCATCGCGCTGGTCACGGTCGTGATCGTCACCCGCAACCTGCTCCTGGCTGAGGCGCGCCGTGACGCGACGCAGGCGCTGCACCAGGAGTCGGCGGAGTTCACGCACTTCGCGGAGTCCGGGATCAACCAGTCCACCGGCGTCGCCTACGAGAACGGCGAGGACCTGCTGCGCCGGCACATCGCCCGGCAGTACGTCGACACCGACGAGATCGTGCTGGGCGTGACCGCCGACGGCGAAGTGATCCAGCAAACGGGCCGCGAGCCGATCGAGTTGGCCAGCCGCGGCAACCGGTTGCAGCAGATCGTCGACTCGCCGCTCGAGACTGACACCCTCCAGACCCGCGACGGGCGGCTGCGCTGGGCCAAGGTGCCGGTCGTCGACGAGGAGGGCCGCCCGGACGGCACGTTCATCGTCGCCTACGCGGTGGACCGGGAGCTCCGCGAGGTCGACGACACGATCTGGACCCTGTCCCTGGTGAGCGGGATCGGCCTGCTGATCGCCGCCGGAGCGTCGTGGCTGGTGTCGGGCCAGATCCTGGAGCCGGTCAAGGCCGTGCGCCGCGCCGCCGCGCGGATCAGCAGCGAGGACCTCACCGAGCGCATCGAGGTCCGCGGCAACGACGACATCGCCGCCCTCGCCGAGCAGTTCAACGGCATGCTGGACGGCCTCGAGCAGGCCTTCGTCGCGCAACGGCAGTTCCTCGACGACGCCAGCCACGAGCTGCGCACCCCCATCACGATCATCCGGGGCAACCTGGAGTTCGTCGAGGACGACGACCCTCGTGAGCGCGCCGAGGTGGTGCGGCTGTGCACCGACGAGCTGGACCGGATGAGCCGCATCGTCGAGGACCTGCTGCTCCTGGCGAAGTCCCGCCGGCCCGACTTCGTGATGCCCGAGGAGACGCCGCTCGTCGATCTCACCAGTGACATCGACGCCAAGCTGCGCGCGCTGGGGCCTCGTCGCTGGAAACTGGAGGCGATCGCCGAGGGCGAGGCCCGCCTGGACCCCCAGCGCGTCACCCAGGCGGTGCTGCAGCTCGCTCACAATGCGGTGCAGCACACCGGGCCGGGCGACGAGATCCGGCTCGGCTCCGTCGTGCGCGGCGACGAGGTGGTGTTCTGGATCGCCGACACCGGGCCGGGTGTACGCCCCGAGGACGGCGAGGCGATCTTCCAGCGGTTCTCGCGCGGCTCCACCGGCGGAGCCCGCGCCAACCGCACCGGCGCCGGACTGGGCCTCACCATCGTCACCGCCATCGCCGAGGCGCACGGGGGCTACGTCGAGCTGGAGTCGGTGCCCGGCAAGGGCGCCACCTTCATCCTCCACATCCCTCAGCCCGAGGGGTTCCACCGCACCCTGCTGGACGAGGAGGACATCGCGTGAACCGCATCCTGATCGCCGAGGACGAGGACCGCATCGCCCGTTTCATCGACAAGGGCCTGCGCGCCAACAGCTTCATCACCACGGTGGTGGGTGACGGGAACACCGCGCTCCAGCAGGCTCGATCGGGCAACTACGACCTGCTCGTGCTCGACATCGGCCTGCCCGGGCGCGACGGCTACTCGGTGCTGCGTGAGCTCCGCGAGGCACGCGTCGCTCTCCCCGTGATCATCCTGACCGCCCGGGACTCGGTACGCGACACCGTCGCCGGGCTGGAGGGCGGCGCCGACGACTACATGACCAAGCCCTTCCGCTTCGAGGAACTGCTCGCGCGGGTCCGGCTACGCCTCCGGACGGCCTCGACGGTCGTGACCGAACCGACGCTGCTCAGCGTGGACGGCCTGTCCCTCGACCTGCGCACCCGCCGCGCCCAGACGAGCGACGGGCGAACCGTCGACCTCAGTGCGCGCGAGTTCGGGTTGCTCGAGCTGCTGCTGCGCCACCCGGGCCAAGTCCTCTCCCGAGAGCAGATGCTCGACCACGTGTGGGGGTTCGACTTCGATCCCGGGTCCAACGTGGTGGACGTCTACATCCGGCAGCTGCGCCGCAAGATCGGCGCGGAGAAGATCACCACGGTGCGCGGGATGGGCTACCGGTGTGGCTGAGCTGCAGATGAGAGAACTCTCATCTGTGCTTCATGTTCTCCCATGGAGTTCCGGCACAGTTGTCGTATGGACTTGGTCAAGGTGAGCGCCCGACGCCGACGCATGCTGCTGGGGAGCGTGATGGCCTTCCCCGTGGTGGCCGGGGTGGTGACCTGGGGCATCGCAGACGGGTGGCTCGGCATCGGCCCGGCGGTGGTCCGGGAGGTGGTCGGCGAGGAGGCTGAGGAGAGAGAGGTCGGCGGATCGGGGGGATCCGCCGCGGACCGGGGCCCGCTCGCCGTCGAAGAGTTCGGGGCCCTCATCGAGACCTTTCCCGGCAGCGTCCCGGCGCCCGACCCGACCACAGTCGCGCCCGGAGTTGCCCCACTCGCCCCGGCGACTCCCAGCACCGCCACGACGACCGGTGGGTCAGGAGGTGTGGCGGCCGGCGAGGTGGATGGCGATCCGGGTGGTGAGCCGGCCGGTGACGGAGACGCCGCCCCAGCTGCTGCCGCCCCGGCCCCCGCCGGCCCGGCCGAGGAGGACGGCGCCGAGGCACCCGCCGGCGACGCGGGAAGTGAGCCGGCCGGTGACAGCACCGTGGGAAACCCCGGTATCGGCTCTGCCACCATCCCGGCCGAGGAGGACGACAGCCTCGGCGACGGCACCGATGAGGGGAACGGGACCGAGGAGGCCGGTGGCGCCGAGGGCGAGTGACCCGCCTCCAGCTGAACAGCAGTACGCGAGCGCCCGGCCGAGCAGGCCGGGCGCTCGCCTCGTCTTCGGAGCCTCCCGTGCCACGTCTCCCGGCCCGGTGTCCCCTGGATCGCCTCCAGCCCTCCGGTGCTCCATGAAGGCCCCTTCACGCAAGCCAGGACCTGTTTTCATCCCGGTTGCGCAGGCTTCAGGACATGAACCACAAGCTCCGCATCCCCGTCCTCCTCCAGGTCCTGCTCAGCGTCGGTGCCCTCGTCCTCCTCGGGCTGGGCGTGCTGCTCACCTCCGAGCGCACCATCGCCCCGTCCGCGGCCGCGACGATCGGAGAGCAGGAGCTGGTCCGCATCACCGGCCCGAACGGCCGCACGATCGAGACCGTTGCCCGTGTGGACACCGGTGCCTCGGCTTCCTCTATCGACATCGACATCGCCGAGGACCTCGGCTTCGACCTGGACGCCACGGACACCGTCACTGTGGCGTCGTCCCTCGGCCGTCAGGAGCGACCGGTCGTCGACGGCGGACTCGAGATCGCGGGTCAGGCGAAGGCGGCGCGGTTCACGGTGACCGACCGCAGCGAGCGGTCCAACCTGGTCCTGCTGGGCCGCGCCGAGCTGACCGACCTGCAGGTGCAAGTGGGGCAGCAGCTGCTCACCACGCCGGGTGAGCAGCGCGCCCCATCGGCGCTCACCACGCTGCTGTCCCAGGCGCCGGCGCTCGCGCCGCTGCAGCTGCTGGCACTGCTCCCGATGGCGGCGCTCGTGGTCGTGCTCCTCCGGGTCTTCGTCGGGGTGCAGACCCTCGGCACCTTCTCCCCGGTCCTCCTCGCCGTCGGCTACACCCAGTCCGGCGTGCTCGTGGGGTTCGGCCTGACGGTCGTGATCGTCGCCGCCGGCTTCGTCGCCCAGCCGCTGCTGCGCCGCTTGCGGCTCCCCCACGTCGCCCGCCTGGCTGTGCTGGTCGGCGTCGTGTCTGCGGTCCTGGTCAGCGTCACGCAGATGGCGGGCGGCGGCAACGGCGCCGTGTGGGCCAACGCGCTTCCGGTGGTCGTCACCGCCGTGCTGGTCGAGCGGCTGTGGGAGACCTGGGATCTCGACGGCTGGCGCGATGCCGCGAAGGACGCCGTCGCAACCACCGCGGTCGCGCTGCTCGTCGCCGCACTGCTGCTGGCTCCGCTGGTGCGCCACCTTGCCGCGGCGGCCCCGCTCGCTCTCGTCGTCGGATGCGCGGTCTCGGCCGCCGTCGCCGGCACCTACCGCGGGCTGCGACTGACCGAGCTGCTGCGCTTCGGCCACCGTGGTCCCACCCCGGTGCCCGTCCCGGCCCCACCGGCGGCCGAGATGCCCACCACCGACCTCCCCACTGTCCGCCGTCCGGCGCCCCGGCCCACGGAACAGGCGGCCCACGAGCAGCCCGCTCTCGCCCTCCACGGCGCCCGCTGACCCCCTGACCCGCTGACCCGCTGAGAGAACGGTGCCTCCGATGAGCATGCTGACCTCGCTCCCCGCCCGCTCCAGCCGGCCCGCGCGCCCCGCCTCCTCGGTGCTGCGCCGCTGGGACCGCATCCTCGGCCTCAACGGCCGCAACGACCTGATCGCCCGCAGCAACACGGCCGCGGCCGTGCGACTGGTGAACGACAAGGTCGCGACCAAATGGGCGCTCACCGCCCATAGCGTGCCCGTGGCCGAGACGCTGCTGGTCCTGGACTCGCGTCGCGCACTCGCGCACGTCGACTGGGACGCCCTCCCGGACTCGTTCGCGCTCAAGCCGAGCCAGAGCCTCGGCGGGTCCGGCATCCTGCTCGCCGCCCGCCGACACGGCGACGGCGACGGCTGGGAGTCGGCGTCGGGTCGACACATCCCGGTCCGCGACGTCCGCGAGCACGTGCACTGCATCCTCGACGGCGAGTACTCCCCCCGCGGCGACGACGTCGCGTTCCTCGAGCCCCTGATCCGCGCCCACCCCGCCCTGGACGCCATGTCCTTCCGCGGCCTGCCCGACATCCGGGTCATCTGCTGGGACGACCGGCCGCTGACGGCGATGCTGCGCCTGCCCACCTCGGCCAGTGGGGGCCGCGCCAACCTGCACCAGCGCGCCATCGGCGCCGCGGTCGACCTCGACACCGGCACCGTGGTCCAGGCGTGGATCGGCGGAGAACACATCGACACCCATCCCGACACCGGGCGCCGGCTCACCGGGCGACAGGTGCCGCACTGGCCCACGGTGATCGACGCCGCGCGCCGCTGCGCCGCCGCCACGGGGCTGCGATACCTGGGCGCCGACGTCGTCGTCGACGCCGACCGCGGGCCGTTGCTGCTGGAGGTCAACGCCCGCCCCGGCCTGCAGATCCAGAACGTCACCGGGCGGGGCCTGCTCGACGTCCTCCCGTCGCAGGAGGTCGCATGAGCCGGGCGGCAGCAGGCGGCTGGGCCTGGCTGGTCGGACGCGGGTCCGCGGCGGCCGCACCTGGTGGCGTGCTCGCCGTGCGCTGGCATTCCGAACCGGTCAGCCGGGGTCGCCCTGGACCTCGACCGAACCCAGATCCGCAACTCCGACGGGGGCGACGGCGAGAGCGAGGAGCGATCCCTCTCGCCGTCCCACCGTCCGACCGGTGGGAGCACGACGACGGTCCGGACCTGCCATCCGCCGGCACCGATCCTCCGGAGCAACCCGGTCCCGCACGGCCCGGCGCGACTCTGCGCCGGGCCGTCGTCGTCCCGGCGGCCGGCCGGACGCAGGCAGATGAGGACTGCTTCACCCGGCGCTCAGGTCGGGTTCACGAACCGAACCGACAGTCAGGACATGAACGGAACGAGAATGAGGGAGGAGCGTTCGGTGAACGAACGAGTGGTGCTCTACGGACACGACACGGTCGGTCTGGGCCACGTGCGCCGGAACCTGGCCCTCGCCGCGGCCCTGCGCCGCGGCCCGTCCGCCCCGCAGGTGCTGGTGCTCACCGGCGCCGCGGAGGCCGGCCGGTTCCCGCTCCCCGACGGCGTCGACCTGCTGGTGCTGCCCGGCGTGGCGAAGGACGAGGCGGGCGGCTACCGCAGTCGGCGGCTCGAGGCGCCGTTGTCGGACGTCGTCGCGCTGCGCCGGGAGGTCCTGACCTCCGCGCTCACCTCGTTCGCCCCGCAGCTCCTGGTGGTGGACAAGGTGGCGTACGGGTTCGGCGGCGAGCTGGCGCCCGCGCTGCCCGCCCTGAGCGAGGCCGGCACCCGGATCGTCCTCGGTCTGCGCGACGTCCTCG
The DNA here is from genome assembly GCA_030773455.1 of Actinomycetota bacterium. Lineage (GTDB taxonomy): Bacteria > Actinomycetota > Actinomycetes > Mycobacteriales > Geodermatophilaceae > Geodermatophilus. The sequence goes on along the minus strand of JALYNA010000276.1, from coordinate 1,973 downwards.
ACGGTCCGGCCGCTGCAGCGGCCGAGTGGCGGCGGCTGCGGACGACCGAGGCGCTGCGTCTGCACTACGACGAGGTGTGGGTCTACGGCGATCGGCGCGTCAGCGACCTCGCCGCCGACTGCCGCGTCCCCCCGTCGGTGCGCCACCAGCTGCGCTACACGGGGTTCCTCGCCGACAGCCGCCCGACCGCCCCGGCCGGCTCCCCGCCCGTCGCCGACGGCGAGCCGTTCGTGCTCGGACTGCTCGGCGGCGGACAGGACGGCGCCGAGCTGGCCGAGGCGTTCGCCGCCGCGCCGCGGCCCGCGGGCACGGCCGGTGTCCTCGTCGCCGGCCCCTACCTGCCGCCGGCGACCCGGACCGCGCTGCACATCGCGGCGGCCGGCGACCGCGGCCTGCGCGTCGTCGACTTCTGCGTGGATCCCCCCGCCTGGGTCCGATCCGCCGCGGCGGTGGTCTGCATGGGCGGGTACAACACCGTCACCGAGGTCCTCTCCACCGACACGCCGGCGCTGGTGGTCCCCCGGGTCGCACCGCGCACCGAGCAGCTCGTGCGGGCCCGGCGCCTCTCCGCGCTCGGGCTGGTCGACGACGTGCACCCCGACCGCCTCGCGCCCGCGCTGCTGGGCCGATGGCTGCGGGAGGCAGCGGCCCGTCCCCGGCGCCCCCGCACCGGGGTCGACCTCGGCGGTATGGATGCGGTGCACCGCCTCGCCCGCCACCAGGTCGCGGAGGCGCGCCGTGCAGCCTGACCCGCGCCGTCCCGGTCGTGTCGGGTACGTGCTCAAGCGCTATCCGCGCCTGTCGGAGACCTTCATCGTCACCGAGATCCTGGCCCGCGAGACCGCCGGTGAGGACATCGCCGTCGCCAGCCTGCGCGCCGCGGGCGACCCCCGGTTCCACCCGGCGATCGCGGCGGTCCGCGCCCCGGTGACGTGGGTGCCGGAGGTGCACGGAGAAGCCGCTCTGTGGGAAGCGCTGCGCAGTGCCCACCGCGACCTTCCCGGCCTCGCCGACGTCCTGCCCGAGCTACTGGAGCTGCCACCCGGCGACGCGGCGCAGGCGCTGCACGTGGCCCGCTGGGTCCGCACCGCGGGGATCAGCCACCTGCACGCGCACTTCGCGACGCTGGCCACCACTGTGGCGCGGCTGGCATCGCGGATCACCGGAGTGCCCTATTCCTTCACCGCGCACGCGAAGGACATCTTCCACACCTCGGTCGACCGGGCCGCGCTGCGCGCCAAGCTCGCCGACGCCCACCACGTGGTCACCGTCAGCGAGTACAACGCCCGGTGGCTGCGGGAGACCTACGGCGACGCCGCCGCCCGCGTGCACCGCGTCCACAACGGCCTCGACGTCGCCGGCCGGCCGTTCACCGACCCGCGCCGGCGCAACGGTCGGGTCGCGTTCGTCGGGCGGCTGGTGGAGAAGAAGGGCGTGTCCGACCTCATCGACGCCGTCGCACTCCTGCGTGAGCGCGGCAGCGCAGTACCGCTCGACGTCGTCGGCGGCGGCGTGCTGGAGGACGCGCTGCGCGCCCAGGTGCGCCTGCTCGGCCTCGAGGACCTCGTCACCTTCCACGGGCCGCTGTCCGGCGACCGCGTTCAAGAGCTGGTGGGCCGGGCGAGCGTCTTCGCCGCCCCTTGCGTGCACGCCGCCGACGGCGACCGGGACGGGCTGCCCACGGTCCTGCTGGAGGCCATGGCCGCCGGCACCCCATGCGTGTCCACGCCCGTCACCGGCATCCCGGAGGCGATCGTCGACGGACGCACCGGGCTGCTCGTCGGCGAGCGGGACCCGCACGCGCTCGCCGAGGCCATCGCCCGGCTGCTCGCCGACGACGAGCTGCGGGTGCGGCTGGCCGGAGCGGCGCGCGCGCACCTGGAGGCGTGCTTCGACCACCGCGTGCAAGCCGCCGAGCTGGCGCGCCTCGCCACGGGCGACGTGCCCGGCCCCGGACCATCGCCGGTCGGGCC
>JALYNA010000275.1 GCA_030773455.1 Actinomycetota bacterium | reverse complement strand
CGCGGCCGGGACCACGTCCGGGAGCTGACCGCCCGCGCCGTCGCCGAGCTCCGGGCCGCGGGGGTGCCTGCTGCGGAGGCGCGGCTGCTGGGCCGCAGAGGGCGCGCCGAGGACTCCGCGGGGCTCTCCGCCGCGCAGCGGCGGGCCAACCTGGCCGGCACCTTCGCGCTGCGACCCGGCCCGCGCGAGCCGGCAGCCGGGACGGTGCTCGTGGTCGTCGACGACGTCGTCACCAGTGGCGCGACGCTCACCGAGGCAGCCGCGGTGCTCGCGCCGGTGGCCGGCGCGGCAGGTGCTCCGGTGTTCGCCGCGGTGGTGGCGGCGACTCCACGACGACCATCCGGAGCGGCTCGGCACGGGAGCCCTGCGGCGGTCCCGAGGGGCTCTCTGCGTCGACTGTCGGGACCCGGGAACGGGGACTAGCGTGGGCTCGATCACAACCCGAACGACCGGGAGGTCTCATGGAGATCGTGGTCCGTGGCCGGAACGTCGAAGTCCCCGAGCACTACCGACAGCACGTCGAGGACAAGGTCGGGCAGTCCGACCGGTTCGACGGCAAGCTCAAGATCCTGCGCATCGACGTGGAACTGTTCCACGAGAAGAACCCACGCCAGTCGGGCAAGTGCCAGCGGGTGGAGATCACCCTCCGCGGCAAGGGTCCGGTCGTCCGCGCCGAGGCCGCCGCGCCGGACTTCTACGCGGCGCTGGACCTGGCCGCCGGCAAGCTCGACCACCGGCTGCGCAAGGCCGCCGACCGACGCCGCGTCCACCACGGACGCCGCACCCCGGCCAGCGTGCGGGTGGGCGGCGGTGCTCCCGACACCGACGTGCTCCAGTCCCTCGACCGCGACCGGCAGCTCGAGCAGGGGCCGCACGTCACCGACCTCGACGAGCACCTGCCCGGGCAGGTGGTGCGAGAAAAGCACCACCCGGCCATCCCGATGACCGTCGACCAGGCTCTCCACGAGATGGAGCTGGTCGGCCACGACTTCTTCCTCTTCCAGTGCGCCGACACCGGGCTCCCGACGGTCGTCTACCGCCGGCACGCCTACGACTACGGCCTCATCCGGCTCGTCGACGCGCCGCTGGACGGCGCCACCGAGCGGCAGCCCGCCCAGCCAGCAGCGGCCCGCCCGTAGACCCCGCCCCGCTCAGCCCTCCCGCGACCGCCCGAACAGCACCGCGTCCGCCGAGCTGCCGTCGCGGTACTCCAAGCAGCCCCGCACGACGCCCTCGGGGGCGAAGCGGGCCCGTCGAGCCACCGCCTGCGAGGGAGCGTTGTCGACGTCGACGAACAGGTGCGCCCGCGTCGCGCCGTGCGCGAACAGCCACTCGGCCAGCCCGCCCGCGGCCTCGGCGGCGTAGCCGCGCCGACGCGCCCACGGCGCGATCCAGTACCCGATCTCCGGTCCCAGCCGGCCGCCGGTCAGGTGATGGGCTCCGCAGGACCCGACCAGCTCTCCGTCGGCCTCCATGGCACAGCCGAGGTCGGTGCCCTCGGCCCGGCCGCGCGGTGAGACGACGGTGACGTACTCGACGGCGTCGGCGCGCGTGTACGGCACGGGGAGTGCCCCGATCCACCGCTGGATGCCCGGGTCCTGGCAGGCGCGGAACACAGGGTCGACGTCCTCCTGTCGGTAGGGGCGCAGCACGAGACGCCGGGTGCGCACCACCTCCGTGGGCAGGTCGACGCCGGTCAGGTCGAGGGCCATCGCGCCATCCTCACGGGTTGCCGAGCACCCGGTCGACCGAGATCTCCAGGACCACCCGCGCCGGGTTCTCCCGGGGGGTCCGGTAGCGCCGGGTGTAGCGGGCCTCGGCGTCGGCGACCGCGGCGGGGTCGTCGCGGACCACCGCCGTCCCCTCGAGGGTCACCCACCGGCGGCCGTCGACCTGGCACACCGCCACCCGCGAGCGGCCGGCGCGCACGTGCCGCGCCTTGGCGGACGTCCCCGAGGTGATGACCCGGGCGGTACGGGTGCCGGCGTCGTAGGTGACCCCGACCGGCACGACATGCGGGCTGCCGTCGGCCCGCAGCGTGGTCAGCGTGGCCAGGTGCCGCTCGGTCAGGAAGGTGAGCAGGCCGTCCGGCAGGTCGTCCAGGTCGTGCGCCACCGGAGCATTGTCAGGTTCCGAGCTCCAGGCCCGATACCGCCTACCCTGGACCGGTGGTGTTCTCGAAGATCCTCCGTGCCGGTGAGGGCAAGATCCTCAGACGGCTGAACAAGATCGCCGATGCGGTCGAGTCGCTGGCCGACGATGTCGCCGACCTCACCGACGCGGAGCTGCGCGCCAAGACCGACGAGTTCAGGGAGCGCCTGGCCGACGGGGAGACCCTCGACCAGCTCCTGCCGGAGGCCTTCGCCGTCGTCCGGGAGGCCGCCACCCGCACCCTCGGGCAGCGGCACTTCCGCGTGCAGATCATGGGCGGCGCCGCGCTGCACCTGGGCAACATTGCCGAGATGCGCACCGGTGAGGGCAAGACGCTGACCGGCGTCCTGCCGGCCTACCTCAACGCGCTCACCGGCCGGGGCGTGCACGTGGTCACGGTCAACGACTACCTCGCCAAGCGTGACGCCGAGTGGATGGGCCGGGTGCACCGCTTCCTCGGCCTGTCGGTCGGCGTCATCCTCTCCGGCGAGCGCCCGGCGCAGCGCCGCGAGCAGTACGCCTGCGACATCACCTACGGCACGAACAACGAGTTCGGCTTCGACTACCTGCGCGACAACATGGCGTGGAGCCGGGAGGAGCTGGTCCAGCGCGGCCACCACTTCGCGGTCGTCGACGAGGTC
>JALYNA010000274.1 GCA_030773455.1 Actinomycetota bacterium | reverse complement strand
GCACCGAGGTGCAGGCCACCGCCGTCCGCGGCTCGGACACCGGACCGCGCGGTCCGTGGGCCCGGCTGCGCCGCCGCCGGCCGCCGGAGCTGCCGACGCCCGAGCAGGCCGAACGCGCCGCGGAGGCCACCCCGCTCGGCTGAGGGCTGCCCCGCCCCTACCGGGGAGTAGGTTCTGGGGCGACCCGACGTCCGGCGACCCGTCGTCGATCCCCTCATCGTGGAGGACCTATGCCCGAAGCCGTCATCGTCGCGACCGCGCGCTCGCCCATCGGCCGCGCGTTCAAGGGCTCGCTCAAGGACCTGCGACCCGACGACCTCACCGCCACCATCGTGCGCGCGGCCCTCGACAAGGTGCCCGCGCTCGATCCCACCGACATCGACGACCTGATCCTCGGCTGCGGGCTGCCCGGTGGGGAGCAGGGACACAACATGGGCCGCGTCGTCAGCGTCCTGCTCGGCATGGACCACCTGCCGGGGACGACGATCACCCGCTACTGCTCCTCGTCGCTGCAGAGCACCCGCATGGCCATGCACGCGATCCGGGCCGGCGAGGGCGACGTCTTCGTCTCCGCCGGCGTGGAGATGGTCTCCCGCTTCGTGAAGGGCAACAGTGACTCGCTGCCCGAGACGAAGAACCCGTTCTTCGACGACGCCGAGGCCCGGGTCGGGAAGACCGCGGAGAGCGGCGCGGACTCCTGGACCGACCCGCGCACGACCGGCGACGTCCCGGACGTCTACATCGCGATGGGGCAGACCGCCGAGAACCTGGCGCTGCTCAAGGACGTCTCGCGGCAGGAGATGGACGAGTTCGCCGTCCGCAGCCAGAACCTCGCCGAGCAGGCGATCGCCGACGGCTTCTGGGAGCGGGAGATCACCCCGGTCACCACGCCCGACGGCACCGTGGTCAGCGCGGACGACACCCCGCGGCCGGGCACCACGCTGGAGGGCGTCTCCGGCCTCAAGCCGGTGTTCCGCCCCGACGGCCGGGTCACCGCCGGCAACGCCTGCCCGCTCAACGACGGCGCCGCCGCGGTGATCGTCATGAGTGACACCAAGGCCCGCGACCTCGGACTGACCCCGCTGGCCCGCATCGTGTCCACCGCGGTCACCGGCCTGTCGCCGGAGATCATGGGCTACGGCCCAGTCGACGCCTCGAAGCTGGCGCTGCAGCGGGCCGGGATGAGCATCGGCGACATCGACCTGGTCGAGATCAACGAGGCCTTCGCCGCGCAGGTGATCCCGAGTTACCGCGACCTGGGCATCGACATCGACCGGCTCAACGTGCACGGCGGCGCGATCGCCGTGGGCCACCCGTTCGGCATGACCGGCGCCCGCATCACCGGCACGCTGCTCAACGGCCTGCAGACTCGGGACAAGACGTTCGGCCTGGAGACCATGTGCGTCGGCGGCGGCATGGGCATGGCGATGGTCCTGGAGCGCCTGTCCTGACCCGACGCACCGACGATCATGGCGCCGTGACCACCGACCGGGTTCCCGGCGTGGTCACGGCGCCATGATCGCGGGGGGACTCCCCCCTACAACGGACAGCGGCCCGGCCCCTCGCGGGGACCGGGCCACTGTCGTGTGGTGCGGGTCGGTCAGTCGCTGCTCTGCAGGTAGGACAGCAGCCGCAGGATCTCCAGGTACAGCCAGATGACCGTGATGAGCAGGCCGAAGGCGATGTACCAGGCAAACTTCGCCGGAGCGCCGCGGCGGATCGCCTCGTCGGCCATGTCGAAGTCGAGCAGCAGCGAGAACGCCGCCACGCCGATCACCACGAGGCTGAAGACGATCGCCAGGGGGCCACCGTCCCGCAGGCCCAGGCCGCCGTCGACGAAGAAGCTCGCCACGAGGTTGACCACGATCAGCGCCAGGACGCCGAACATCGCGCCGACGATCCAGCGGGTCAGCTTCGGGGTGACCCGGATGGCGCCGGTCTTGTAGATCACCAGCATCCCGCCGAACACGCCGAAGGTGCCCACCAGCGCCTGGACGACGATGCCCGGGTAGAGGGTGTTGAAGAACTCGCTGATCGCGCCGAGCGCGACACCGTAGATCGCACCGTAGGACAGCGTGGCCGCCGGGTTGGCGACCTGCTTGAAGGCGATCACCAGGCCCAGCACCAGGGCGACGAGCACGGCCGGGAGAACCAGACCGAGGGCCAGCTCCTGCGGGAGCAGCGCCCACGTGACGGCGGCCGAGAGGACGGTGACCAGGAAGGACAGGCCCGTCTTCTGGACGACGTCGTCCATCGTCATGTACCGGGTGGCGGTGCGCGCGTAGGGCGACTGCGCATACGGCGCCGGCGCGGCGTACGGGTCCTGCGTCCCGTGGCCGTACTGCGGGGCGCCGTACTGCGGCGCGCCACCCCACGGGGCGGACTGCTGGCCGTAGCCGGGGCCCTGGTTCGAGAGTCCCCGACCGAAGACCGGGTTGTGGCTGGGCATCGTCATCTCCTTGAGGTGACCGGACTGTCGTGGGGCTTACGGTCCTGCACCCCACTCGTCCTGGTCAACGCCTTGGGGGCCCTGCGCGTTCCTGGGCGCCTGCCGAGCACCCGGACGGGGGGTGTGGGAGAGGCCACGGGGGCGGCCGTCGGGCGCCCATGGTGCCCCCGGTCGGGATCGAACCGACACTCCGACCCTTTTAAGGGGCCTGCCTCTGCCGATTGGGCTACGGGGGCGGCCGGGGGCCGGTCGGCGGTGCCGGGCCGGCGGTTCGGGTCAGCTCGCCCGGGCGGACCCACCGGACTGGGCGAGGTCCTTCCCCGAGGGCGGCGGCAGGGAGCCCGTGGATCCGGCGTTCGCCGCCTGGACGAACTCCCGGCGCGGGTCCTGCAACTGGCCCAGCGAGATGACCTCGCGACGGAACACCGTGGCCAGCGTCCAGTCCGCGACCACCCGCGCCTTGCGGTTGAAGGTGGGCACCCGGCTGACGTGGTAGGTGCGGTGCATGAACCAGGCCGGCCAGCCCTTGAGCTTGACGCCGTAGACCTGCGCGACGCCCTTGTGCAGGCCCA
>JALYNA010000273.1 GCA_030773455.1 Actinomycetota bacterium | reverse complement strand
CACGACGTCGCCGGGCAGCAGGGTCATCACCTGCGAGATGTAGGAGACCAGCGTCGGGATGCCGAAGAGCAGCTGGCTGGTGCGGCCGGACTGGCGCAGCTCGCCGTCCACCGTGCAGGTGACCTCGAGGTCGGCGGGGTCCTTGCCCAAGCCGGAGAGGTCGGTCTCGATCCACGGTCCGAGCGGGCAGAAGGAGTCGAAGCCCTTGGCGCGGGTCCACTGCCCGTCGCTGCGCTGCATGTCCCGCTCGGTGACGTCGTTGGCGATCGTGTAGCCGAACACGCTGCCCAGCGCCTGCTCCGGGGTCACGTGGCGGGCACCGCGGGCCCCGATGACGACGGCGAGCTCCACCTCGTGGTGCACGTTGGTGCTGCCCGGCGGGATGCGGATGGCGTCGTCGGGGCCGATGACCGTCGTCGACGGCTTGAGGAACAGCAGCGGCTGCGACGGGGCGTCACCCGTGGCCATCTCCTCGACGTGGGCCGCGTAGTTCTTGCCGACGCACACCACCTTGCTCGGCAGGATTGGCGAGAGCAGCCGGACGTCGGCCTGGGGGAACCGCTGGCCGGTGAAGGAGATGGTCCCGAACGGGTGGCCCTCGATCTGGGCCACCTGGCCGTCTCCGTCGAGGACGCCGAAGGACATGCCGGAGGGGGAGGCGAAGCGGACGATGCGCACGCTCCGAGGCTACTGACCTCCCCGCCCCGGGCCGCGCCCGCGCCGGTCGGGCCCTACGGTCGCACCATGGCGCGCCGGCTCAGCCAGATCGTCGTCCACGCCCGGGACCAGGACGCCGAGGTGGAGCGGCTGCTGGGACCGGGGGCCACGCGCGCCGACGTGGGGCAGGCCGGTGGGGAGAGCCGGCACGTGCCGGCCGACCCGAGGGCAACCCGTTCTGCCTGCCGAGCACCCGGCTGGACCCGCGCTGATCGCCTTCGACAAGAGGAGACCCTCGTGATCCTGATCGTCATCAAGTTCCCCGTCCGTCCGGACCGCATCGACGAGTTCCGGACCCACGCCGACGAGTACGCCCGGGCGGTGAACGCCGAGGAGGGCAGCCTCTTCTTCGAGTGGTCCCGCAGCATCGAGGACCCGAACACCTTCGTCTGCATCGAGGGGTTCCGGGACTCCGAGGCCGGCGCCTCGCACGTGGCCACCCCGCACGCCAAGGGCGCCTTCGAGTGGATGTCGGACCTGGTCGCGGAGCAGCCGCAGATCATCTACGTCGACGCCCCGCAGGTCAGTGGCTTCGGCCCGATGGGCGAGGTCAAGCCCCGGGGCTGACGGGAATGTGCGCCTGTGGCGGGTTCCCGGTCGGAAACCCGCCACCGGCGCACATCGCCCTCGCGCAGGGCGCCGTCGGGGTGCATTCCGTCGAGTGGAGCACGGGCCCCGTCGTCCCCGGCCGGGACGACGCGACCGGCGGGTCAGCCGCCGGCGAGCGCGCCGAGCCGGTCGCCGACGTCATGGGTGCGCACCGGGCCCTCCGGGCCGCGGGTGGAGAGGTCGAAGGCAACCGCGGCGTTGACCTTGCGGGCCTGGTCGGCGCGGCCGAGGTGGTCGAGCATCAGTCCCACCGACAGCACCGTGGCCGTCGGGTCGGCGACGCCCTTGCCGGCGATGTCGGGCGCCGAGCCGTGTACCGGCTCGAACATGCTCGGATTGGTGCCCGAGGCGTCGAGGTTGCCGCTGGCGGCCAGCCCGATGCCACCGGTGACCGCGGCGGCGATGTCGGTGATGATGTCGCCGAAGAGGTTGTCGATGACGATGACGTCGAAGCGGCCCGGGTCGGTGATGAAGAACATGGAGGCCGCGTCCATGTGCTGGTAGGCGACCGTGACCTCGGGGAACTCCGCGGAGACCTCCTCGACCGTCCGCGACCACAGCGACCCAGCGTGGGCGAGCACGTTGGTCTTGTGCACGAGGGTGAGGTGGCGGCGCGGCCGGGCCAGGGCCCGCTCGAAGGCATAGCGGACGACCCGCTCCACGCCGAACGCGGTGTTCAGGCTGACCTCGGTGGCGATCTCGTGTGGGGTGTCCCGCCGCAGGACGCCGCCGTTGCCGATGTAGGGACCTTCGGTGCCCTCGCGGACGCAGAGGATGTCGATGGCGCCCGGGTCGACCAGCGGGCTGCGGACGCCGTCGAACAGCCGGGCCGGGCGCAGGTTGACGTGGTGGTCGAGCTCGAAGCGCAGCCGCAGCAGCAGCCCGCGCTCGAGGATGCCCGGGGGGACGCTGGGGTCGCCGATGGCGCCGAGCAGGATCGCGTCGTGCTGGCGCAGCTCGTCGAGCACCGTGTCGGGCAGGAGTTCCCCGGTGCGCTGCCAGCGCGAGGCGCCGAGATCGTAGGGGGTGCTCTCGATGTCCGGAGCGACCGCGCGGAGGACCTTGAGACCCTCGGCCACCACCTCCGGGCCGATGCCGTCTCCAGGGATCACTGCCAGGCGCATGGGGACCGACCCTATGTCAGCGGGCGGTGAGGTCCGCGGAGCGGGCCTCACGCGCACCGATCCGGCCGGCGATGTCACCGAGCAGCTCGGCGGGGACCGGGCTGTCGACGGTCACCGCCATGAGCGCCTCGCCGCCCCGGTTGGTACGGCTGACCTGAGCGCCGGCGATGTTGATCCCCGCCTCCCCCAGCGCCGCCCCGACCGTGCCGACGACGCCGGGCCGGTCGGTGTAGACGAAGAAGAGCAGGTAGCCCGACAGGTCCAGGTCCATGTCGAAACCGCCCACCTCGACCAGCTTCGGCACCTGGTTCTTGCCGAAGAGGGTGCCCGAGACGGTCACCTCGGCGCCGTCGGCCATCGTGCCGCGGACGCTGATCAGGTTGCGGTAGTCAGGGCTCTCCACGTCGCTGGTCAGCGCCACCTCCAGGCCGCGCTGCTGGGCCAGCAGCGGGGCGTTGACGTAGGTGACCTGCTCCTCGACGACGTCGGAGAAGACGCCCTTGAGGACGGCGAGCTGCA
>JALYNA010000272.1 GCA_030773455.1 Actinomycetota bacterium | reverse complement strand
TGATCGCCAGGATGACCAGCCGCGGGTTGAGCTCGGCGAGGACGTCGTTGCCGAAGCCGAGCCGGGCCAGCGTGCCGGGACGGAAGTTCTCCAGGAGCACGTCGGCGCGGCGCAGCAGCTCGGTCAGGACCGCCTTGTCCGCATCGTCCTTGAGGTCGAGGGTGATCGACTCCTTGTTCCGGTTGGCGGCCAGGAAATACGTCGACTCTCGCTCGGCGCCCTCCGGCTCGACGAACGGCGGGCCCCAGCCGCGGCTGTCGTCGCCGGTGCCCGGGTTCTCCACCTTGATCACGCGGGCGCCGAGGTCGCCGAGCATCATCCCGGCGTGCGGCCCGGCGAGGGCGCGGGTGAGGTCGACGACGAGGACGCCGTCCAGCGGTCCGGTCATGGGTACCCCTTTTCTCTCTCTCGTTCACAGCCGACCGGGGACGGCGGAGACAGCCAGGCCAGCAGCGGTCCGACGGCGACGACTATCGCGGAGTAGCCGAGGATGTGCTCGTAGAGGTGGCAGCGACGACCCGCACATCGACCTGGCCTCCGACGTCCCGCTGCTCGCTGGCGACGACTGAGGACGACCCGGCTCAGGTCAGGTCGAGCCAGCCGCCCGAGGGGGTCACCACCGCGGTGACCCGCTGGTCGTGCGGCTCGACCGGCAGCGCCTCGACCAGCTCGTCGTCGAAGACGAGGGCCACCAGGCGGGCGTCGGGCCGGACGTGCCGGAGCGCCCGGTCGTAGTAGCCGCCGCCGCGCCCCAGGCGCACCCCGGTCCGGTCGACCGCCACCGCGGGGACGACGACGACCTCGGCGGCGCCGATGGCGGTCGGGCCCAGCCGCGGCCCCACGGGCTCCAGCAGGCCGAAGCGGCCCGGAGCCAGCCGGCCGGTGTCGACCGCCCAGGACAGCTCGCGGTCGTCGGTCGGGACCACAGGGAGCAGCACCCGGGAACGCAGCTGGGTGAAGGCCGCCGGGAGCCGGCCCGCGCCAGGCTCGGTCGGGTCGGGGACGAAGGCGGCCAGCGTCCGTGTGTCGGCCAGATGCCGCAGCAGGATGGTGGTGACCGCGGCGGTCGCGGCTGCCCGTTCCTCCGCAGGACGGGCCTCCCGGCGGGCGAGGAACCGGGTGCGCAGCGCGGCCTTGGCCGCGGCCTCGGTTCCGTCGTCCGCGGGGGTCACCGCCGCAGGCTAGCCAGCCCGGATGGGGAGCTCCCCGCCGACCGTGTGGGGGGCCTACCTGCTCGGTCACTACGCTCGCGCGCATGCCGACTCCGAGCGCCCGCCCGACGCGCAAGGCCGTCATCCCCGTCGCCGGGATGGGCACCCGATTCCTCCCCGCCACCAAGGCGGTGCCCAAGGAGCTCCTGCCGGTGGTCGACCGGCCCGCGCTCCAGTACATCGTCGAGGAGGCCGCCCGCGCCGGTCTGGGCGAGATCCTCATGGTCACCGGCCGGGGCAAGGCCGCGATCGAGGACTTCTTCGACCGCCAGCCCGAGCTGGAGACCGCCCTGGAGAAGAAGGGTGACGCCGCCCGGCTGGCGGCCGTCTCCGCCTCCACCGACATCGCCCAGGTGCACTTCGTGCGGCAGGGCGAGGCGCGCGGGCTCGGCCACGCGGTGCTGCAGGCCGCCGCCTTCGTCGGGGACGAGCCCTTCGCCGTCCTGCTCGGCGACGACATCATCGACGCCCGCGACCACCTGCTCGAGCAGATGCTGCAGGTGCAGGCCGAGCGCGGCGGCTCCGTCGTGGCGCTGCTCGACGTGGGCCGGGAGAACATCGACAAGTACGGCGCGGTCGCCGTCGAGCCCGGCGGGAGCGACGTCGTCGCGATCACCGGCCTGGTGGAGAAGCCGCCGGTCGACGAGGCGCCCAGCAGCCTGGCGGTCATCGGCCGCTACGTGCTGGCCCCCGAGGTCTTCGACGTCCTGCGGGAGACCGCCCCCGGCCGTGGTGGGGAGATCCAGCTGACCGACGCCCTGGCCACCCTCGTCGAGCGCGGCGACCCGGTGCACGGCGTGGTGTTCTCCGGGCGCCGCTACGACACCGGCGACCGGCTGGACTACCTCAAGGCCGTCGTCCAACTGGCCAGCGAGCGCGACGACCTCGGCCCCGGCTTCCGCGCCTGGCTGGCCGAGTTCGTGGCCGACCTGCCTGCTGCGGGCGCGTCGGAGGCCTGAGCGGAGACCCCGAGGGGGCAGCATCGACCCCCGTGGTGGGCATGACCAAGAACGGCAGGGACGGGACGGTCCCGGGGCAGCGGGACACCACGGCGCTGGACCTGCGCCAGGGCACCCCGGTGTGGGACGTGCCGGCGCCGTCGCCGGCCGCCGACTCCGCGGTCCCCGGCGCGTCAGCGCACGAGACGACCGCGATCGACCGCGGTCGGGTGCCGCCGCCTGCCGCGTCCGTCCCCGCGCCACCGTGCAGCGTCGAGCAGCACCTCGACGAGATCCTCTCGGCGGTGCCGCAGCCGGACCCGATCGAGCTGGCAGTCCTCGACGCGCAGGGCCTGCTGTGCGCGGAGGAGGTGGTCAGCCAGCGCGCGCTGCCGGCCTTCGACCAGGCCGCGCTCGACGGCTACGCCGCCCGCGCCCTGGACGTCGAGGGGGCCACCCCCGCGGAACCGGCCCGCCTCTCGGTGGTGGGCGAGACCGTCGCCGGCCTCAGCGGCCCGGCGTCGATCGGCCCGGGCATGGCGCAGAAGGTGGCCGCCGGCGCGATGCTGCCGGCCGGCGCGGACGTCGTCGTCCCTGCGGTGTGGACCGACGGTGGGATGGCCAGCGTCGCCGTGCACGCCGGCCCGGCTCCCGGCAGCTACGTGCGCCGGGCGGGGGACGACGTCGCGCCGGGTACCACCGCCGTGCAGGTGCGCACCCCGATCGGCCCGGCCCAGATCAGCCTGCTCGCCGCGGTCGGCCGCGACCGGGTGCAGGTCCGGCCGCGCCCGCGGGTCGCTGTCCTGTCCGCGGGGTGCGAGCTGGTCGACATCAGCAGGCTCCCCGGCCCCGGTCAGGTCGTCGACGTCAACAGCTACGCGCTGGCCGCCGCCTCCCGCGACGCCGGGGCCGAGGCCTACCGGTGGGGCATCCTGCCCGCCGAGCGGCGCCGGCTGTCCGAGGTTCTGGAGAGCCAGCTGCTGCGCAGCGACCTAGTGCTCATCGCCGGCACCTTCGCCGCCGAGGGCGACATGGTGCAGGAGGTGCTCGCCGAGCTCGGCCCCATGCAGTTCTCGCGGGTGACGATGCACCCCGGACCCGTGCAGGCCTTCGGCCGGCTCGGCCGGGACTCCGTGCCGGTCATCTGCGTGCCCGGCGAGCCGGTCGCGGCGCTGGTCGCCTTCGAGGTGTTCGTGCGACCGGCGATCCGGATGATGCTGGGCAAGCGCCAGCTGTTCCGCCGCACCGTCCAGGCGATCGCCGCCGAGCGGCTGCTCTCGCCGCTGGGCTACCGGCAGTACCTGCACGGCCAGGTCATGCGCCACCCCGACGGCGGCTACGTCGTCGAGCCCCTCGGCGACGGCGACGAGGCGATGCTGGCGCGGATGGCGCGGGCCAACTGCCTGATCGTGGTGGACGAGGACGTCACCGAGGTGGCCGCCGGGGGGCTGGTCACCGTCATGCCCCTGCTGCTCGGCGGCTGAGCGGCGCCGTGGTCGACCCCTCCCTGCGACCCGGCTGGCCCGCGCACCTCAGCTGGGGTCCGGTCGAGCTGCACCCGCCGCGCCGGCGGGACGCGGAGGAGTGGAGCCGGGTCCGGTCGGCCAACGAGGTTTGGCTGGCGCCGTGGGAGCCGACCGCGGCCGGGCCGTGGGCGGCGCGGCACACGCCGGCGGCCTACCGGGCGATGCGGCGGGCCGTGCTGCGCCGGGCAGCGATGGGGATGTCGCTGCCCTTCGTCGTCCGGGTGGAGGGCCGGCTGGCCGGGCAGGTGACCGTCGACAACGTGGTCCGCGGCGCGCTGCGGTCGGGCAACCTCGGCTACTGGATCGACCGCGCCGTCGCCGGCCGTGGGATGGCGTCCCTGGCCGTGGCGTTGGTGTGCGACCACGCCTTCGGGCCCGCGCGGCTGCACCGGTTGCAGGCCGACATCCGACCCGAGAACGGGCCGAGCCGGGGGCTGGTGCACCGGCTGGGATTCCGTCACGAGGGACTGCTGCGCCGGTACCTGGACATCGACGGCGACTGGCGCGACCACGACACCTTCGCGCTGCTGGCCGAGGACGCCCCCGGCGGCGTGGTCGCCCGGTGGCAGTCCCGCCTACCACGCTGACCCACCGCGGGAGGGCACAGCCGCGTCGACACGCCGCGGTACCGGCACACCCGTCACACGATGATCAGGACACGCCGCGCGCCTCCCTCGAACGGGCGAGTGCAGGCCGTAACTTCGCCCGGCAGGTGACGCGTGTGACGGGTGGTGTTCTCAGATGGGTTCCGGTGTGCTGCTGGCCGCTCTGGTCGTGCTGTGGTTCGTCGTGCTGGTGCCGATGGTGGTGACCCGCGGTGACTCCTCCGCGGTCGGCTCTCCGGGTGCCGACGCGGGGCGGACGCTGCAGCGTCGGCGGACGGTCGACCCCGCGGTGTTCGCGGAGACCCAGCGGGTCTCCATCGATCGCGCCGCACTGCTGACCTCCGGCGAGTTGCGGGTGGACGTCCACGCCGTGCGCCGCCGCACGCTGGCGGGCCTGGTGGGGCTGACGCTGGTGGCCCTGGTGGGCGCGCTGGCGTGGACCCCGTGGCTGTGGATCGCGCAGGGCCTGCTCGACCTCGCGGTGGTCGCGTACCTCATGGTGTTGCGGGCCGCCGCGTGCCGGGAGCGGCTGGCGG
>JALYNA010000271.1 GCA_030773455.1 Actinomycetota bacterium | reverse complement strand
CAGTCACGGCCGCAATGCAGCCCCGCAGCCCGTCGGCCCGCCGCGGGAGCGATGCCGCTCCGTCCCGGCCTGCGGCGTCGGCGTCCCGGCCCTGACGTCGACACCTCCGTCCCGCCGGCGGCTGTCGGTCCCTCCGAAGGTGTCCCGTGCACACCCCTACCGACGATCGGCGCGACCTGCTCACCGTCATCGCCTACATGCGTGCGGCCCCGGCAAGCGGGACGAGCTGCGCGCGGCGCTGGAGCCGCTGGAGCCGCTGGAGGCGCTGGAGGCGCTGGAGGCGCTGGAGGCGCTGGAGGCGCTGGAGGCGCTGGAGGCGCTGGAGGCGCTGGAGGCGCTGGAGGCGCTGGAGGCGCTGGAGGCGCTGGTCGAGCCCACCAGCAGGGAGGAGGGCTACGTCGACTACGACCTGCACCAGGGCACCGAGGACCCGGACCGGTTCTTCTTCTACGAGGACTGGGAGTCCGGCGCCGACCTGGACGCCCACCTCGACGCGCCGGACCTGGGCGACTTCGCCTCCCGGATGCCCGAGCTGCTCGACGACAGCGGCCTGTCAGTCGATCGCGTGCGCCGCATCGCCTGACCGGCAGCCGGGCCGGTGACGAGCCGCCCCGCGAGGGGCCCGTCCGCCGAGCTCGGTCCCGCCACCCGCCGTAGCCGTGTGCGGGGTGCACCGGATCGTGTCCCGGCCGGCCACCGCGTCGCCCGACTCCGCCGGTCGCCAGCGAGCCGGAGCCGGGCGCCGGTGACCTCCCGGTCGAAGACCTGGCCGGCCGGCACCGCTGCCAGGTTCTCCGCCCGCGCGGCGAGTGCGGGGCTGAACGGATAGTCGCGCGCGCCTCGACACGGCACCATCCAGGCGTGGACTTCGCCCAGGCGCAGCAGGTTTTCCTCACTCCTCCCGACGCCGAACGCCCTCCTGCAGGGGTCTCCGACACCCCTGCCCGCAGGCTGCGTGACGCCGCGGAGCCGATCGCGACCATCAGTATCTGGGGCCGGCAGGTCAACGAACGGCTGTCCGACCTGGGGCTGAACTTCCTCACCGGCTACGTCTGGGCGCGAGCCGCGCCGATGGGCGAGCCGGCCGCCGCGGTGGTGGTCGCGGCCTTCGGCGTCTTCGAGCCGGGGCTCATCACCGCGCTCTACGAGGAGGCACGCGGCAAGGCGACCCGCATCGACGTGCTCGCGGCACGTGAAGAGGGTGCGGTGGAGTCGCTGCGTGAGCTGCTCCCGCACGCCGCCGTGGCCGACGCGGTCGCGGCGCTGCGCCGCGGCACCGACGTCGCCGCGCAGCACCTGGTCGGCCGCCCGCTCTTCGCCGGTCTCGTGTCGCTGCCCTGGCCGGAGGACCCGCTCGGCCAGCTCTGGCACGCCGCGACGATGCTGCGCGAGTACCGGGGGGACGTGCACCAGGCCGCCAACGTCGCCGCCGACCTCACCGGCGTGCAGATGAACCTGATGACCGAGTACTGGGTCGGCTGGGCGCACACCGAGTACGCGGGTACCCGCGGCTGGTCGGCGGAGGCGATGGCCGAGGCCGACGCGGACCTGGTGCGGCGCGGGCTGGTCACCGACGGGGCGCTCACCGAGCAGGGCCGGCGGCTGCGCGACGGCATCGAGCAGCAGACCGAGGCCGCGCTCATGCCGGTCCTGGACGCAATCGGCCCCGAACTACCCGCGCTCACCCGGCAGCTCCACGAGTGGTCGGCGGCGATCGTGGCCAGCGGCGGGGCTCCGCCCGACGTCTACAAGCGGATCAGTGGCTGATCCGCGCGGCACCCGGCGCCGCCACGGTAGCGAATGACCGCGCTTACCGGGGTCGACACCGCCCAGTACTCGGCCGAGGTGACCGCGGCGGTCCGCCGGCTCACCGGCGTCGTCGAGCGGACACCGCTGCAGCGCAACAGCTGGCTGTCCGAGGCCACGCAGGCCCAGGGCCCGATGGTGGTCACGAGGGCGTCGGCGACCTGCGAGGAAGTGGCCGACGGTGTCCTGACTCGATCGGGCGCGCGAGCGGCTGTGGGCCGCCGCGCCCGCCCGATCGTCCGTCACGAGCTGGATGGCTCAGGCCGACAGCCGGTCCACCGCCCCGGCGCTGATCACCAGTCCAGCCGTGGTGAAGGCGGCCAGCAGCCGGTCGGCCCGCTCGCGGAGCAGCCTGGAGGATCCAGGTAGAGGATCGCGTCGACGATCCGGCGGCGGGAGTACTTGGCCGGGCGGCCGCCGCGCGTCCCGCGCCCGCGGGTGCTGAGCACCGGCATCAGCGGCTCGATCAGCGCCCACTGCGCATCGGTCAGGTCCGAGGGATAGGCCGGGGAAGAGCCCATGACCCACGATCACCCATCCCGCCGGCCCTGTCACCCCGCTTTCTCAACACGTTCTGAGGCCCGGTGTCTGATCGGTACGACTGCGTCCAAGGTCGAGGCACTCCTCCTGGCGCACGTCGCCGACGACGATGCGGGAGGGGGGATAGGGGATAGAGGACGGGCAAGTGCCCCACCCCCCAGGCCCCTGTGCAGAGAGAGACCGCGGGGTCCGACGGCGCTCGTGAGGTCTGAAGACGGTCGGATGTGACGGTCGTCACAGCGACAAGTTACATAACAGACCGTAACGTTTTGGCAGCGTTCAGCAAACAAGGAACGCCGCGCCGGTCCGCCAAACCCTGCCCACCGGTTGACGTCCCCTGAATCTCCAGGGCAGGGGTGGGGGACCCACTTCCGGTGCGTGTTGCGCACCTCGGGGTGAGGCCGCGTCTCGCGGCCGGGCACCGATCGCCCGAACCCGACAGCTCACCTCCCCGGCGGTGATCGGAGACATCACCATGGCCAAGCATCGCGCGCCGCGCTATATCCGCACCAAGCAAGTTCTCGCCGGCGTTCCCGTAGCGGCAGGCGCGACCGTCGTAGGACTCGGCGTCTTCAGTTCGCCCGCCTACGCCACCGACACCCACGACTGGACCGGAGTCGCCCAGTGCGAGTCCGGCGGCAACTGGAGCATCAACACCGGCAACGGCTACTACGGCGGCCTGCAGTTCGCGCAGGCGACGTGGGAGGGCTTCGGCGGCACGGACTACGCGCCTCGGGCGGACCTCGCCACCCCCGCCCAGCAGGTCGCGGTG
>JALYNA010000270.1 GCA_030773455.1 Actinomycetota bacterium | reverse complement strand
TCGGTCGACTACCGCAACGACGACGAGGTCGTCCGGTCGCTGCGGCTGGACCCGGCCCCCGGTCGTGACCCGGGTACCGCGGCCCAGCAGGCCCGCTACGACAGCAAGCCGGGCATCGCCGAGACCTCACGCGACCCCCAGGAGGACCGTGTCACGGGCGAGGACCGGCGCACCGTCTGACCGGTCCGGGGCAACTCGTACCCACCGCACACCTGATCCGACCCCCAGGAGGTGTCCATGGCCGCTCACGCCGGCGAGAAGGCGCAGAAGACCGGCGACTTCTACTGCGCACACTGCAGCGAGAAGGTGCACGTGAAGCAGGGGGACGAGATCCCCCCGTGCCCGAACGGGCACAAGACCTTCGAGACCCGCCGCAACGAGCCGGGCAACAAGAGCTGACCAGCACCGCATCCGGTCGAGCACGGCTCGCCAGCGCTCGGTGGGCACCGGTCGGGGCGCGTGCTCGGGAGGGATCCGCTGTGCGTGAGCTCCTCGGCCAGGTCGATGACCTTGCGGTTGACCTCCTGCGAGACGCGGGTGAGCACCCCGAAGGACTGGTCGGCGGTGAGCTCGTACCGCTCCAGAGGATTCCCTTGGCCAGGGTTGCGCGGAACAGGCTCCATCGGTCCTGACCCCTGTGGCCGATGGGGTCGCTCTCCCGGTCGCTGGGCGCCCGAGCGAGTCAGGAGCCGCCCGTTGCGCGTAGACGAGGGCGGCGAGGTCGTCGGCCGGGTCGCCCGCCTGGACGTCCAGCACTGCGTTCTCCAGCCGCTCGGCCACGTCCGCGGCGTCGACGCCCCGGGTCGTGGCGAGCACCGAACGGAGCCGCTCCTCGCTGAACAGCACCAGATCCCCTCGCTGGTGCGGTACCGCGCCTCGGTGGCTCCGTCGGTGTAGAGGACCAGGACGTCACCGGCGGACAGCGTCGTGGCCGACACCGGCAGGTGGACGTCGGCCACGATGCCGAGCAGCGTCCCGTGAGAGCCCAGGTCCTCCACGACACCCGTGCCACGGCGCAGCACCAGTGGCCACGGAGTGGCAACGGGTGGCCGGCGGACACCGCCTGCAGGTCGATCCGGTCAGCAACCCGTTGGGCCCGGACGCAGGCGATGGTGCACGTCCCGTCGGGGGCACCCCGCCGCATCAGGACCTCGTTGACGGTGCGTAGCAGCTCCGTGGGCTCGCGCACTGACCCTCCTCCAGCTGCGCTTGCTACGCGCCGCGCTCACCTACGACGATCGAGCGATCGCTCGGGACCTTTCCGACCTGATGGCGTTCCTGATGGCCACCGGGCGTCGCATCGGACAGGCCTGCGCCTCGCCTGGAACCCCGTCGACCTCCACGTCAGCACCGTGGAGGTGCGGGCGGCCGCCGTCCGAGTCCGCGGGCAAGGCCTGGTGGTCAAAATCGCGAGGGAACCGCAGGGCCACCTTCTACCGCCACGACGACGCGAGGCGAGGTCTGGCGCCCGAGGAGGATGAATGCCGAACCCCGTCGGGGTCGACCCGGAGACGGCCGCGACGAGGTCGAGGACCGGAGCACCGGGAGGCGACCCGCGACCAGGTGGTCTCCGGTGAGCGGGACTGAGAGATCTTGGCACCATCTGTGGCGCCTGCACCACGACGACCAGTCCGACCAACGGGCTGCCTGAGCGGGCCGCGAACGGCTCACCAGCCGATAGGGTCCGGCACGGCCTGAGCAGCGGGCCATCCCGTCCTGCGGGAGTCGCCATGAGACGTGTTGGGCAACGGCCGCTGGGTCGCCTGCAGACCTCGCCCTCGGCTCCGCCGGCCCCGGTACTGCTGGTCATCGACTCCCTGGACGGTGGCGGAGCCGAGCGCTACGTCGTCGACCTGGCTGTTGCGCTGCGCCACCGCGGGTGGCCGGTGGAGGTGGCCTGCTCGACGGGAGGAGTGCGGGCCGGCGCCCTGGCCGACGCGGGTGTGCCGGTGTCGATCCTGCTCGACACGCTGATGAAGCGGCGGGTGAGCAGACGCTACGGGCGGGCGCTGCGACGGCTGATCGAGGACCGGCGTCCGGCTCTGGGCCACGCGCACCTGTACGCCAGCGCGACGGCCGCCGCGCAGGCCACCCGCGATCCCCCCTGCCGCTGGTCGTCACCGAGCACACGGAGGCGCCGTGGCGTGGGCGACGGGCGCGGGAGGTGAGCCGGGCGGTGTACCGGCGGGCCGACCGTGTGGTGGCGGTCTCGACGGCCATCCGCGACGTCCTCGTCGAGGACTACGACGTCCCGTTCGGGCAGGTCGACGTCGTCCTGCCGGCCACCACCGCGCCCGTGGCCGAGCGACCGGTGGGCAGGGGGCCGCGCGGTGCGGTCGTCGGGGTGGTCGGCCGTCTGGTAGCGGAGAAGGGCGTCGACGTCTTCCTGCAGGCGGTGTCGCTGGTGCTGGCCGTGGTGCCGGACGCGCGGTTCCTCGTCGTCGGGGACGGGCCGATGCGGGCCGACCTGGAACGTCAGGCGGCGGCCCTCGGCATCGCCGACAGCGTCACCTTCACCGGCTTCCGCGCCGACGCACCGCAGATCATCGCCGGGCTGGATCTGCTGGCCGTGCCGTCCCGCTCCGACGGCTCCCCCCTGGTGGTGTGCGAGGCGATGGCCGCGGGGATCCCCGTGGTCGCCAGCCGCGTCGGTGGCCTGCCCGACCTGGTCGCTGACGGCCGCACAGGCCTGCTCGTCCGGCCAGGACAGGTCGAGGACCTCGCGCGAGGGATGGTGTCACTCCTGCTGGACCCGACGGGGGCCAATGAGCTCGGCACGCAGGCGCGGGAGGTGGCGGCGACCCGGACGCACGCCCACCTCGTCGACCGCATGGAGGCGATGTACCGCTGCCTGGCCGGACGGGCCGTTTAGTCAGGCTGATACAGGGTCGGACCAGGTGAGTGGCCGGCGCTGACGCTGCTGGGCGCGTCGCCGGGGCTGCACCGCGCCCTGACCCGGCTCGACCTGGATGACCCCGCCCTCGGGGCCGAGGGGGACAAGGTCGCGCTCATCACCGGATCGGACTCCGGAATCGGCCAGGCCACCGCTGTCGCCTTCGCCCGTGCGGCCGTCCGTCGATGCCGGCGCGCCCGCCGACTGACCCTGGAACCGCCTCCGGCGGCGGCCGGGGCTGTCGGGAACACCCGGTCCGGTCTAGGGCGACCAGCTGGCACGGCTGCGGGCCGGCGGACTGGACCGCGCGCCCCGGGCCCAGTCGACGGAACTCCACGCCTGCGGGCCGTAGTGCCGGTGGCGCGGCTCGGCCCGTGGGGATGGCACGCCCGTGCCGTTGCGTCGTCTGCCTCTGCCTGCGACGGTTCGCCCGGGGAAGGCTGAGGAGAGGTGCTCTATGGCCAGCGCGGTCGGTGACACCAACGACGGACACGGCCGCTCTTCGGTGGGCGAGGCGTCCGTGCAGCCCGGTTTCACGGCCGCGCGCCCCCGACGACTGTCGGTCTGCCTCTACAGCCCCTCGGTCGATCCCTCCGGGATGGGTGCGCACATGCTGGACCTGGCCACGGAGTTCCGGTCGCGGGCCGACGTGTCCGTGCTGTGCTGGGGAACGGCGAGCGGACACCGGGTCCT
>JALYNA010000269.1 GCA_030773455.1 Actinomycetota bacterium | reverse complement strand
GCCCCGGGACGGCGTTCGCCGCCCTCGCCGTCGGGTGCGCGGTCACCGCCGTCCTCGTCGGGGCGATCGTGCGCGACCCGGCGCGCCCGGCGAGGTCCGCGGGCACGCCCCGGGCGGCCTCGCCCTACCGCTCGCCCGTGCTGTGGCGGGTGCACGCGGCCAGCACGCTGCTCGTCGTCCCTCAGTTCGTGGTCGCGGTGTTCAGCTTCGACTTCCTGGTGCGCGAGGCCGGCTGGTCCGTGGGCGCGGCCGGCACCCTGCTGGCGGTCACCCAGTTCGCCGGGGCCGCCGCCCGGCTGGGCGCGGGAGCGTGGTCGGACCGCGCGGGCAGCCGGGTGGGACCGTTGCGCCTGGTGGCAGTGGCGGTGGCCGCGGTCGTCGGTGTTCTGGCCGTCGTCGCCGTCCTGACCCCTGACGTACTCGCCCCGGCCGCCGTCGCCGCGGCCGTCGTCCTCGCATCGGTCGTCACCGTGAGCCCGAACGGGATCGCGTACACCTCGGTCGCCGAGCAGGCCGGCAGTGCCTGGGCCGGGCGGGCCCTGGGCGCCCACAACACCGCGCAGCACCTCGCGGCCGCCACGACCGTGCCGCTGGTCGCGCTGCTCGTCGACGGCGGCGCCGGCTACCCCGCGGCCTTCGCGGCCGGCGCAGTCGCCGCGGCCTTCGCCGTCGGCGTCGTGCCCGGACGCGCGCTCGAGGGGTCGACCAGCGGGGCGCCCAGGGCGGTCGAGCCCGCTCCGGGCCGGTGAGCCCCCGCCGGCCCTGGCCCGCCCGGGCGGTGCGGCTGCTCGCCTGCCCGGTGTGCGCGGACTCGTTGGCCTCCCCGCCGGACGACGCGGGGCTGCGCTGCCCGGCCGGTCACTCCTTCGACCGCGCCCGGCAGGGGCACGTCACGCTGCTGCCGCCCGGGCACGTCCCGCCGTCCGGCGACTCAGCGGCAATGGTCGCCGACCGGGTCGCGTTCCTCGCGGCCGGCCACTACGCCGGCGTGACCCGCGTCCTGGCCGACGCCGTGGCCGCGGGGGACGACGGTCCGCCGGGCACGCTGCTCGACCTCGGCGGCGGCACCGGGCAGCACCTGGCCGCTGTCCTCGACCGGCTTCCCGGTGCGGTCGGTGTGGTCCTCGACTCCTCGCGGTACGCCACCCGCCGTGCGGCCGGCGCCCACCCGCGGGCCCTGGCGGTGGTCGGCGACACCTGGGCCCGGCTGCCGGTGCGCGACGCCGCCGTCGACCGGGTCCTCGTCGTCTTCGCCCCCCGCAACGGCCCCGAGACCGCGCGGGTGCTGCGGCCGGGCGGGCGGCTGGTCGTCGTCACCCCGGGCGCGGACCACCTCGCCGAGCTGGTCGGCCCGCTGGGGCTGCTGCAGGTCGACCCGGACAAGGCCCGCCGGCTCGCCGCGACCCTCCAGCCGCACCTGCGCCCCGCGGCCGCGGCCGGGCACCGGGAGCGCCTGGTACTGGACCGGGCGGCGGTCACGACGCTGGTCGGCATGGGCCCCCACGCCCGCCACCTGAGCCCCCAGGGGCTGGCCGCGGCGGTGGCCCGGCTGCCCGAGCCGACGCCGGTCACAGTCTCGGTCGACGTCACGACCTGGACCCGGTCCGGCTGACCGGGAGGGCCCGCCGGGTCCCGGTCCGGCGGCGGCTGGGCCGAGGGGATCGGCGCGCCACCGACGTCGGCAGGAGCACCGTCGCAGGAACGGTTTAAGCTGCGCCCGTGACGATCGCACCGGCGCCGATCGTGAGCCGGCCGAGCCCGGTTCACCAGGCGGAGAAGGGCTCGCGGCTGGCCAACCTGCTGCGGACCACCGACCACAAGACCATCGGCCTGATGTACCTGGCCACCTCCTTCGTCTGGTTCGTCCTCGGCGGGCTGATGGCGATGCTGATGCGCGGCGAGCTGGCCCGGCCCGGGCTGCAGTTCCTGTCGCCGGAGCAGTACAACCAGCTGGTCACCATGCACGGCACGATCATGCTGCTGTTCTTCGCGACGCCGCTGTTCTTCGCGTTCGCGAACCTGATCATGCCGCTGCAGATCGGCGCGCCCGACGTCGCTTTCCCGCGGCTGAACGCCTTCTCCTACTGGCTGTACTTCTTCGGTGCGGCGATCGCTTCCGGCGGCTTCCTGACTCCGGGCGGTGCGGCGGACTTCGGCTGGTACGCGTACACGCCACTGTCCCTGGCCACCCACACCCCCGGGGCCGGGCAGGACATGTGGATCGCCGGCCTGGCGGTGTCCGGTCTGGGCACCATCCTGGGGGCGGTCAACTTCATCACCACCATCGCCTGCCTCCGGGCCCCGGGCATGACCCTGTTCCGGATGCCGATCTTCACCTGGAACACGCTGGTCACCAGCCTGCTGGTGCTCTTCGCCTTCCCGATCCTCACCGCCGCCCTCTTCGGGCTCCTCGCGGACCGGCAGCTCGGTGCCCTCGTGTACTCGGAGGAGAACGGTGGGCCGATGCTGTGGCAGCACCTGTTCTGGTTCTTCGGGCACCCCGAGGTCTACATCATCGCGCTGCCGTTCTTCGGGATCGTCACCGAGATCATCCCGGTCTTCAGCCGCAAGCCGCTGTTCGGCTACAAGGGCATGATCTTCGCGACGCTGGCCATCGGCGGTCTGTCGCTGACGGTCTGGGCGCACCACATGTTCGC
>JALYNA010000268.1 GCA_030773455.1 Actinomycetota bacterium | reverse complement strand
GCCGCGGACGGCGACGTAGCTGCGCAGCCCGGTCGCCGGCAGCCCCAGCCGCAGCTCCCGCCCGGCCGGCAGCGCTGCCGGGGCGTTGTGCGCGTCGGAGCACCGGGCCCCGGTCGTCGCCACCACCAGGTCCGCGCCGGCCCGCAGCACCAGCCCGCCCAGGGTCACCTCGAGCACCGCTGCGTCCGGGTCGTTGCCCACGAGCCGGTTGGCCAGCCGCGCGGCGCCGCGGTCGCAGGCCCCCGACCGGCCGACCCCCAGCGCGCCCTGCCCGGGCCGGCCGCCGTCCTGCACCGTGGTCAGCGGCCCGGTCGCCAGCACGGTCAGCGTGCGGGTCACGAGACCTCCGTGAACCGCACCCGGACGCCGGGCCGCAGCAGCGCCGCCGGGTCGCGGTCGACGTCGAAGACGGCGACGTCGGTGCGGCCGACGAGCTGCCAGCCGCCGGGGGACTCCCGCGGGTAGACGCCACTGAACCCGCCGGCCAGCGCCACCGACCCCGGCGGCACCTTCGTCCGCGGGCTGCCCCGGCGCGGGACCTCCCACGGCTCCCCGTCGGGCGTCAGGTAGCCGAAACCGGGCGCGAAGCCGCAGAAGGCCACCGTCCACCGGGTGCCGGTGTGCCGGCGCACCACCTCCTCGGGCGTCACGCCGAGGTGGGCGGCCACGTCCGGCAGGTCCGCGCCGTCGTAGACGACCGGCAGCTCCACGAGCTCCCCGCCGGCCCGCTCCCCGGTCCGCGGCCGCGCGCGGCGTACCGCCTGCTCGACCGCGGCCAGGGTGGTCGCCGCCGGGTCGGTCACCAGCAGCACGGTGCGCGCCGCGGGGACGACGTCCACCACGCCCTCGACCGGCTCCGCGGTGAGCGCGGCGTACAGGCCGAGGACGTCGTCCAGACCGTCGAGCTCGACCAGCAGCGCGGTGGACCCGTTGGGCAGGACGCGCATCAGGGGACGAACGGCGCCAGCGTGACCCCGGCCGCGGTGAGCGCCTCGCGCACCTGCCGGGCGATCGCCACCGCGCCCGGGGTGTCGCCGTGCACGCAGATCGACTCCGGGGCCAGCCGCAACAGGCCGCCCTCGACGTCGGTGACCGGCTCGCCGGTGGCCATCGCGACGCAGCGGCGGGCGATCTCCCCGGTGTCGTGCAGCACCGCGCCGGGCAGCCGGCGGGAGACCAGCGTGCCCCCCGGCGTGTACTCGCGGTCGGCGAACGCCTCAGCCACGGTCGTCAGCCCGGCCTCGTCGGCCAGCCGCAGCCAGGCCGACCCGGGCAGCCCCAGCACCGGCAGCTCGCGGTCGTACTCGACCACGGCCTGCACCACCGCCGCCGCCTGCTCCTCGTGGGCGACGATCGTGTTGTACAGGGCCCCGTGCGGCTTGACGTAGCGCACCCGGGTGCCGGCCACCCGGGCGAAGGCCTCCAGCGCGCCCAACTGGTAGAGCACGTCGGCGGTCAGCTCGGCGGGCTCGACATCGAGGAAGCGGCGGCCGAATCCGGCCAGGTCGCGGTAGGAGACCTGCGCGCCGACGGCGACCCCGGCCTCCGCGGCCCGCGCGCAGACCCGCCGCATGATCGAGGGGTCCCCGGCGTGGAAGCCACAGGCCACGTTGGCGCTGGTGACGACGTCCAGCAGCGCGTCGTCGTCCCCCAGCTGCCACTGGCCGAAGCCCTCGCCCAGGTCGGAGTTGAGGTCCATCCGGTCAGCCTGCCTCACGCGAACAGGTTGATGACCGGCTGCACCGAGCGGACGGCCAGGTAGAGGGTGAGCAGCCAGGCCAGCCAGCCGATGGCCAGCAGCCAGCGCGGGTAGCGGTAGCCGTGCAGGAGGTCGGCGCGGCGGGTGGCGACGTAGAGCAGGACGGCGATCCCGATCGGCAGCAGGAGCCCGTTGAACGCGCCGGCGAAGACGAGCAGCGTGGTGGGTGCTGCCCCGATCAGGACGAAGGCCAGCGTGGTGACGGCGATGAAGGCGACGACCAGCAGCGTGCGGGTGCGGTCGCTGGTGCGGGTGCGGGAGGTGACGAAGGAGACCGACGTGTAGGACGCGCCGATGACACTGGTGATGGACGCCGCCCACAGCACCACCCCGAACGCGCGGAGCCCGAACTCGCCCGCGGCTGTCTGGAAGGCGTTCGCCGCCTGGTTCTCCGTCCCGAGGTCCGCACCGCCGGCGACGACGCCGAGGATGGCGAGGAAGAGGACCACCCGCATGATCCCGGTGATGACGATCCCGGTGATCGAGCCGCGGGTGATGTCGCGGACGTGGTCGGGGCCGGTGACGTGCGAGTCGATCAGCCGGTGCGCACCGGCGTAGACGATGTAGCCGCCGATCGTGCCGCCGACGAGCGTGGTGATCGCCAGGAAGGAGACCTGCTCGGGGAGGACGACGTTGCGCAGGGCCTGGCCCACCGGCGGGCCGGAGGTGATCGCGATGTACGCGGTCAGCACGATCATCAGCAGGCCGAGGACGACGACGATCCGGTCGACGGCGACGCCGGCCTTCTTGCTGAGGAAGATCCCGATCGCGATGGCGGCCGACAGCGCCCCGCCGATCTTGGGGTCCAGGCCGAACATCGCGTCGGTGCCCAGCCCCGCGCCGCTGACGTTGCCGATGTTGAACACCAGGCCGCCGATCAGCAGGAAGCCGGCCATCACCCAGCCCAGTCCCGGCAGGACGAGGTTGCCGAGCTCCTGGGCCCGCCGGCCGGAGATCCCGATGACCCGCCACGCGTTCATCTGCAGGGCGATGTCGATGACGATCGAGACGGCGATCGCGAAGGCGAAGGCGGCGCCCAGCTGGACGGTGAAGGTCGTCGTCTGGGTGATGAAGCCGGGCCCGACGGCCGAGGTGGCCATGAGGAACATCGCGCCCAGCAGGGTGGACCGGGTACCGGCCGACATGCGGTCACTGCGGGGGGCGGGGGCGGTGACAGGGTGGTCGTGGCTGTGCGACATGGGGGCTCCCGGGGCCAGCGGTCGGCATGTCCGGCGGAGGGCACGTCCAGCGGGTCAGCGTCGACGGCGGGACGAGTGCGGTGCTTTCGCCTCGTCGGAGCCGACCGTAGGTTCGGATGCACCACCTGGCAATACGAACCTCCCGCCGGAGTTCCCATGACCGCCACAGCCCCCGCCGCCGTTCCCCCGCCCGCCGACCCCTCCTCGGTCCTCGCCCCCCGGACCCCCGCGGACGCCCGGGCCCGCTACCGGGCCGGGCTGGCCGTGCCCAGCTCGGGGGAAGCGCCCGGGTTCACCCAGGCCAACCTCGTGGTCCTGCCACGGGACTGGGCCTACGACATGCTGCTGTTCGCCCAGCGCAACCCGCAGCCGGTGCCGCTGCTCGACGTCACCGACGCCGGCTCGTACCGCACCGCGCTGGCCCCGGACGCCGACCTGCGCACCGACTTGCCGCGCTACCGGGTGTGGCGGGACGGCGAGCTGGTCGACGAGCCCACCGACGTGACGGAGCTGTGGACGCCGGACCTGGTCGCCTTCCTCGTCGGCTGCAGCTTCAGCTTCGAGACCGCGCTGCTCGACGCCGGCGTCCCGGTCCGCAACATCGAGCAGGGCCGCAACGTGTCGATGTACCGCACCAACCGGCCCTGCCGCCCCGCCGGCCGGCTGTCCGGCCCGCTGGTGGTGTCGATGCGGCCGGTGCCCGGGGAGCTGGTGCCCGCCGCGGTGCAGGTCACCGGCCGGATGCCGCAGGTGCACGGGGCGCCGGTGCACGTCGGCGCGCCGGCGTCCCTCGGCATCGCCGACCTGGGCCGCCCGGACTTCGGCGACCCGGTCGAGGCCGCCGACGGCGACGTCCCGGTGTTCTGGGCCTGCGGCGTCACCCCGCAGGCGGCGCTCATGGCCTCCCGGCCGCCGTTCGCGATCACCCACGCGCCGGGGCACATGTTCATCAGCGACGTCCCGGACGCCGCCTATCGGCAGCCCTGACGCGAGGCTTCTCGGCCCCGTCCCGGGCGTCCCCGAGCGGTGGTGAGGTGTTGGAGCGGCCCCTCTGCAGGGACCCGCGCCGAGCTTGCGAGGCGTGGGGGGGCAGAGGGGTCCTTAATCGGTGCCGGACTCCATCGCAGCGCGGTCGAGCAGCTCCTCGTCCCCCGACACCGCCCCGCGGGAGGCGATCGCCTCAGCCCCGCCGGAGTCCATCGCGCCGATCAGCCCGGTCGAGGCCGCCTGCGCGGCGCCGATCAGCCGCGGGTGCGAGCTGCCGACCATGCCCAGCGCCGCGTACTGCTCGAGCTTGGCGCGGGAGTCGGCGATGTCGAGGTTGCGCATGGTGAGCTGGCCGATCCGGTCCGAGGGGCCGAAGGCGGAGTCCTCGGTCCGCTCCATCGAGAGCTTGTCGGGGTGGTAGCTGAACGCCGGGCCGGTCGTGTCCAGGATCGAGTAGTCCTCACCGCGCCGCAGCCGCAGGGTGACCTCGCCGGTGACCGCCGTCCCGACCCAGCGCTGCAGCGCCTCCCTGAGCATCAGCGCCTGCGGGTCCAGCCAGCGGCCCTCGTACATGAGCCGGCCCAGCCGGCGTCCCTCGGTGTGGTAGGTGGCGAGGGTGTCCTCGTTGTGGATGGCGTTGACCAGCCGCTCGTAGCCGGCGTGCAGCAGCGCCATGCCCGGCGCCTCGTAGATCCCGCGGCTCTTGGCCTCGATGACCCGGTTCTC